>MVCZ01000203.1 GCA_002049825.1 Candidatus Zhuqueibacterota bacterium 4484_188 | reverse complement strand
CGATACAAGAGGGTACATATTTACCGGATGGAACTGCTGCGCTACCGGGAGCCCGTGGTTGAATTCAGTGTGCTGTGCAGCCGGGGTACTTATGTGCGCACCCCTGACCAGAACCCGCATCGGTGATTACACTATAGAGCAGTCGATGACAATTCCTGATTTCGAAAAAGAATGGACACAGAAATTCGCAGATGAAAATATTTCGTCAATTTGAAGAAGTAGACCTCCAGGGTCCCACTGCGCTGACTGTGGGCACTTTTGACGGTGTTCACCTGGGACATCAACAGGTAATCCGGGAGCTGATCGACACAGCCGGTAAATGTCACTGTTCACCGGTACTGATCACATTCTACCCGCATCCGCAAACCGTGGTGGGACCGAAACACGGCAAGCCGATCCATTTGCTCACCACGCTGGAAGAGAAACTGGAACTGCTGCAATCATTCGATATCGCCGCGGTGATGGTGATTCCCTTTACCCCGGAATTTGCCCGCACGGGTTACCGGGATTTTGTGAAAAATATTTTAGTGAAACGGTTCGGTGTGAGGGTAATGGTAATTGGTCACGACCACGCTTTCGGACGGAACCGGGAAGGTCATGAAGCGCAGCTTAAAAAGGACGCAAAAGATTTCGGTTTTTCACTACAGGTGGTTCCGCCATATAGGTTGGGCAGGCACACGGTCAGCAGCACCCTTATCCGGGAAAGTTTAGCCGGGGGCGATGTGGAACAGGCGCAAAGACTGCTTGGCAGGGCATATTCCATTCGTGGAAAAGTAGTTAGCGGAAGCAACCGCGGACAGAAATTGTCGTTTCCCACCGCCAATGTGGAAATTGATAACCCGCATAAACTGGTTCCCAAGAGAGGCGTCTATGCGGTGGATGTAACGATTCAAAACCAACATTACCACGGTATGATGAACATCGGACATCGCCCCACGTTTAAATTTGATCCCTTGACTTTAGAAGTTCATATCTTTAAATTTTTCGGTTCAATTTATGATGAGCAGATTGAAGTGCGCTTCAAAAAATTCATCAGAGAAGAAAAGCAATTCCAAAACCCTGAGGAATTAAAAAAGCAGTTAATGCTAGACGAACAAATTTGCAGAGCATTATAAAAACGGAGGATAAAATGTCCTTAATTAAGGAAGAAAGAGAAGCATTAGTAAAAAAATATGGCGGCAGCGAGGCAAACACCGGACAAACAGAAGTACAGATTGCGCTGATTACCCGCCGGATTGTTGAACTTACCGAGCACATGAAGAACAATCCCAAGGATCACCATTCCCGGCGCGGTTTATTGAAATTGGTCGGGCAAAGGCGCCGCTTGTTAAATTATTTAACCAAAAACGATATCAATCGTTACCGCAAGATTATTTCCGAGCTCGGATTGCGACGATAGGTGAAATTGAGGAATAGGAATGATTATTAGAAAAGAAATTGAACTGGGCGGCAGAAAACTGAGCCTGGAAACCGGAAAAATGGCAAAACAGGCGCATGGCGCCGTGGTGGTTCGCTATGCCGACACCATGGTTCTGGTCACCGCCACGCGCAGCAAATCACCCAGGGAAGACCTTGATTTTTTCCCGCTCTCGGTGGAGTTTCAGGCACGCACTTATGCAGCCGGTAAAATCCCCGGTGGCTTTTTTAAACGCGAAGGTCGACCCACCGAAAAAGAAATTCTCAGCGCACGGCTTATCGACCGACCGCTGCGCCCGTTGTTCCCCGACAGCTACCGCAACGACACCCAGATTGTAGTGTTTGTGCTGAGCAGCGACCAGGAAAACGATGCCGACACTCTGGGAACCATCGGCGCCTCGGCAGCCCTGAGCATTTCGGATATTCCCTTTGAGGGACCGATTGCCTCGGTGCGGGTTGGCAAAATTGGCGAGTCATTGCCGGTTCGGAAGATTCCATTGCCATGGTGGAAGGCGAAGCAGCCGAGATTTCCGAAAGCGAAATGCTGGAGGCTTTAAAATTCGGACACAAATATATCCGCGAGATAATCGCTTTAGAGAAGGAACTAATCAAAGAATTTACGCCGGAAAAATTGGAAATTGTCCCGCCGGAAGTTCCCGAAGACCTTGCCGGGAAAATTGATGAACTAACCCGCAGCAAAATTCAGGAAGCCATTTCCATCCCGGATAAAACCGCCCGGCATAACCTGATGGACGAAATTCGCGACCAACTGTTCGAAACACTCGGCGAAACCTACGAACCTTACGAGCGCTACATCAAAGAAGTGTTTCACGACATCGAGAAAGAAGAAGTCCGAAGCATGATTCTGAACAAAAACCTGCGATTGGATGGCAGGGGTCTGGATGACATCCGACCGATTAGCTGCGAAGTGGGGCTTTTACCACGTCCGCATGGCTCGGCTTTGTTCACCCGCGGTCAGACCCAGAGTCTGGGTGTAACCACCCTGGGTACTAAAATCGATGAGCAAATCGTTGAAAACCTGGAAGGTGAGAACAGCAAGAGTTACATGCTGCATTACAACTTTCCACCATTCAGCGTTGGCGAAACCCGTCCGTTCCGCGGTCCCAGCCGCCGGGACATCGGGCACGGCAACCTGGCGGAACGTTCGCTGAAACCGGTTTTACCCAGCGAAGAATCTTTCCCCTACACCATTCGCATTGTTTCGGATATTCTGGAATCAAACGGTTCGTCCTCCATGGCAACTGTCTGTTCCGGTTCCCTGAGCCTGATGGACGCCGGTGTGCCGACCAAGTGTCACGTTGCCGGAATTGCTATGGGATTGATCAAGGAAGACGACCAGGTGAGAATTCTGACCGACATCCTGGGCGATGAGGATCACCTGGGCGATATGGATTTCAAGGTTGCCGGAACCAGCGAAGGCATCACCGCTTTCCAGATGGACATTAAAATTTCCGGACTGAGTTTCGAGATAATGGAAAAAGCACTGGAGAAAGCCCGACGGGCACGTCTGCACATCCTGGACATCATGACCAAAACCATCGATCGTCCCCGGGCGGATATTTCGCAGTATGCCCCGCGCATTCTTACTATGGTGATTCCCACCGACAAAATCGGCGGCGTAATTGGACCGGCAGGTAAAATTATCCGGGGCATCATTGAAGAGACCGGTGCAAAAATTGATATCGACGATTCGGGCTACACGGTAATCGCATCTCCCGACGTCGAAATGGCTGAAAAAGCGCGAGCCGCCATTGCCGCCATCACTTATTCATATATCCGAGCTGGATAACCACCGGGTGGGTAAGGTAACCGATGTGGTTAATATCGGCGATAAAGTGGACGTGGTGCTGAAGGAAATTGACCGGGAGGGTCGCTACAACCTCAGTCGAAAAGAATACCTCAGGCGTCAGGAACGATTGGCAAAATATGAAAAGAAAGACGATTAATTGAACGAAACAGAAAGGGGATGCAAGTCCCCTTTTTTGTTATAGCAGTTTTTTGATTGTTCAGAAAACCAACGGAGTGGTCTCCTGGGAAGTCCCGGCGCGATTTAACCTCAACCCTATCCCCAAGGAATTTAGTTTGTATCTCAATTTCTCCGGCACCCCTTCCCCTTCTCCTCCCAGGAGAAGGGAAATGGGAAAAGTAATTGTTTATTGTGCCGTCATTTTTTAGGGTGATAGGGTTGAGGTTGATTGGGATAGGGTTGAGGTTGATTGGTTTCCCTTCGCATCGAAATGACTTTCCCACCCATGAGTAAGGTTTTACCGTAGATTCTCAGATTTACTTGAAATCCATTCAAATTATCACTAAGTTTAAATCCATTTTTAAACAGAGCGAGACAAAGGAGTATGCAACTATGACCATCGCACCAAAAAATTTAGCTATATTAGTCGGCGGCGGACCGGCACCGGGAATTAACAGTGTAATCAGTGCAGCAACTATTCGGAGCGCGATCGAGGGGGTAGAAGTCCTTGGCATTAAAGACGGCTTTAAATGGCTGATGCAGGCAGAAATATCTCATGTTAAAATACTTTCTATCGAAAACGTAAGCCGGATTCACTTCCGCGGCGGCTCCTACATCGGAATATCCCGCGAAAACCCGACCACTGACAAAAAGCTGCTGGAAAACGTAGTTACTTCGCTGCTGCGTTTGAATGTGGACAAACTTGTCACCATTGGCGGCGACGACACTGCCTACAGCGCCATGAAAGTTGAAGAAATGGCTGCCGGCAGAATCCAGGTGGTTCATGTTCCCAAGACAATCGACAATGACCTGGATTTGCCCCACGGCATCAGCACCTTCGGATTTCAAACCGCCAAACACCTGGGTGTAAATATCATTAAAAATTTGATGGTGGATGCCCAGACTACCTCACGATGGTATTTTGTGATTTCCATGGGACGCAAAGCCGGACATCTTGCGTTGGGAATCGGCAAGTCTGCAGGAGTAACCCTCTCTATAATTCCCGAAGAATTTCCCGAAAAGAGAATCCGCCTCAAAAAAATTGTGGATATTCTGGTGGGCGCCATCATCAAACGGCTCAGCTACGGCAGACCCGATGGTGTGGCAATTTTAGCTGAAGGGCTGGTGGAGCGCCTGGACCCCGAAGACCTGGAGGTTTTGCTCAACATCGAGAAAGATGCTCACAATAATATTCGCTTAGCGGAAGTTAATTTCGGGGAAATTCTGAAACACCATGTACAGGAAGAATTAAAAAAATACAAAATTAAATGCACCATTGTGGCAAAGAACATCGGGTATGAACTACGCTGCGCCGATCCCATTCCGTTCGATATGGAATATACCCGTGACCTGGGGTATTGTGCGGCACAATTCCTGCTTGAAGGCGGAAATGCCGCCATGATTTCGGTGCAGGAAGGACATTTTGTACCCATGTACTTCCGCGACATTATTGATCCCAAAACCCAGCGAACCCGGGTCAGAATGGTAGATATCCACTCGGAGTATTACCAGATTGCCCGGCGCTATATGCTGCGCCTCACCAGGGAAGATTTTGACGATCCGCACGAGCTGGCACGCTACGCAGCCACCGTGGGAATCAGCCTGGAAAAATTTCAAAAACGATTTTACTACATCGCCGAATCGGATCCCTTTTACTACATCGCCGAATCGGATCCCTGGAAAACGCCAAATCTCAATCCCAATAAGTTTCCAATTGAGAAAACCAAAAAAACCGCGCCGACGGATGAAAGGCTAAATGGAGAGACGGTAAAAAAATAGAGGGAAAAATATCGACCGGATAGTGGTTCAATACCCGGTTGAGGAAAGCGGGCGAAGTGCAGACTTACAATGAATTCAGCCTCCGGAAAGGGAATTACGGTATGTTAAAGGGGTATGAATTTACCAAAGAATAGTTCTCAAGATAAACAAGGTTAACACATTTTAGCGGTGTAATTGGAACTTATCTCCCAGGTACAACTTTCGCGCTTCCGGGTCGTTTGCCAGGGTTTCGCTACTGCCCTGCTTCAGAATTTTCCCTTCGAACAGCAAGTAAGCGTGGTCGGTGATGGAAAGAGTTTCATGCACATTGTGATCGGTAATCAGCACACCAATATTCTT
>MVCZ01000024.1 GCA_002049825.1 Candidatus Zhuqueibacterota bacterium 4484_188 | reverse complement strand
GGGAAAGAAGATCTGAATCTGACCTCTATGATGGACATGATGACGATTATTTTGGTTTTTTTACTTAAAACCTATTCCACCACCGGGCAGATTATGACCCCGTCCGAAGATCTGAAATTGCCCTATTCCAGCAGCATCGACCAACCAAAAAAAGAACTCAATGTTTCGGTTACCAGGCACGATGTTATGATTGGTTCCGAGTCGGTGGTCGATTTATCGAAACTTTCGACCGCAGAAAATTTAATTCCCAGTCTTTACTCCCGTTTGAGCCAGCTAGCCGAAGAGGCTAAAAGGGACGAGGTGAATTTTGGTAAGCCTTTCAATCATGAGGTAATTATTCAGGCAGATGAAGATACACCGTTCCGGATATTAGTGAAAATCTTATATACCTGTGGTCAATCGGAATACAATAAACTCAGGTTATTAACTTTTCGAGAAAAGTAATATCATTGGGAAAGAGGATTATCAACAATGGCGAATAATAAAAAAACAAATCCGGGGGTTGTAACGCCACGTCGTGGTGGTGCCGAAGGATTTAAATTGGTTGGTTTTCCCAAAGAATTCGAGCGGAATTTTTGGGATATGTTCGATAAGCGCTTTTATCTCATTTTACTTATTACCTGGATTTTTGCCTATGCGTTTACCTTTTTGATGAGTACACGTGAGTGGCGGTTATCCGATCAGGTTAAGCAGAAAATTCGACAATCCTACATGAAACAACTATATGCCGAATTGGAAATACCCGAAGAAACCGGACCTGCGGAGGGTGAAGGTGCCGGATTTGGTGCCGAAGAAGCCGCACCGGAAAAAGAAAAGTTGAGTGAAACCGGTAAAAAACTGGTCAGCGAATCTTCCTCGGATCGTGTGAAACGCCGTCGGGCAGGGGTTGGTGCCCGGCGTGCCAAGCGGCGGAAAATGGAGCAAGAAGCCGCAGGATATGGTGTGTTAGCTGCTCTCACGGCATCCGGTGGCGGGGGTTCGGGTGCTGCCTATGCCGATATTCTGGGAGACGCCGGTAGTGTAGGACCCGGTCTGGAAAATGCCAGCGCCCTGGTTGCCGGTGCCGCAGGTGGGTTGCAGGCAGCTACCCGTGGCGGACAACGGTCCAGAATTGCTCGTGGTGGCGGCTTTGGTGCCGAGGTCGGCGAAACCGGTATTGACGATTTGATTCAGGGTACCGGTGTTTCAGGTGGCGCCAGCGTTACCAGAAGGGGCGGTATCAAACTGGCGCAGGAAACCCAGGTAACCGGCAGCGGTTCTTCAGCATCGCAGCGAGATCCCGAAGTGATAGATGCAGTGATTAATAAAAATAAGGCTTCGGTGGAATACTGCTACCAGTCGCAACTGAAAGTCGACCCGGATTTGCGCGGCGAGATTTTGTTGAGTTTTGATATTTTACCCAATGGTCGCGTAGGAGCTGTGAAAATACTTAGCTCAACATTGAGCAATCAGAAAGTTCAAAAGTGTATCATCCGCTCCATTCGCCGGTGGTCCAATTTCCCAAAACTTACTGGTTCACGGGGCGTGGTTACTATTCGAACAAAATTTGTTTTCGGATAATCTTTCTTAAATTTCTTTTATCGAATATCCAATATAAAACCGTGGTATCTGTTACCGCGGTTTTTTTAGTTATGTTTCCCGGTGTTTTCTGCAATATTTGCCGCTGAAGGGATTAATACGGTGACTAGTATCAAATCAGTTAATGGTTGGGAAGTCATTGCGATCCCGGCTTGCCGGGAAAAGCAATCTTCACAAGAATACCTTGGTTTGTAAAGTTTAAAATGAGATAGCTACGCTCCCGTTAGTCCGCTACCACTATGTGGCAATGACCGGTTTGCATCATTTTCACCTATGGGTAAGGTCTTACAGTGACTAAATTTTTATACTTGTTTGTCCTGCTGTCCGGTGATATATTTCTCGTTCATTAAAGTAGAACGAAAGGTTGAACAGTGCAGTTAAAAAGAACTCATACATGTGGGGAATTAAATATCGATTACGTCGGACAAGAAGTTGTGCTGAACGGTTGGGTGGATGGCTGGCGCGATCTTGGCGGCGTGTTCTTTATCGATTTGAGAGACCGGTTTGGGAAAACGCAGGTTGTTTTTTCACCGGAGATCTCACCTGAAATTTACAACAGATCGAAAAAACTGCGCTCTGAATTTGTAGTGGCTGCCAGAGGAACGGTCCGTGCCCGACCGGATGATGCACAAAATTCGGATTTACCAACCGGTGCGATTGAGGTATACTGCACGGAATTCGAAATTCTGAACACCAGCAAAACCACTCCTTTTGAATTAAAGGAATATGTTGAGGTAACCGAGGATCTGCGGTTTAAATATCGCTACCTCGATTTGCGCCGACCGGTGCTCCAGAGGAATTTTATCCTGCGGCATCAATTAGCCCAGACAACCCGGAAATATTTCGCTGAAAACGGTTTTCTGGAGATTGAAACACCCTTGCTAACGAAAAGTACGCCCGAGGGAGCACGGGACTTTGTAGTGCCTTCGCGAATGCATCCGGGAAAATTTTATGCGTTACCACAATCACCCCAAACATACAAGCAGATTCTAATGGTATCCGGTTTCGACCGATATTTCCAGATTGTTCGCTGTTTTCGCGACGAAGATTTACGCAGAGATCGCCAACCGGAGTTTACCCAGATCGACCTGGAAATGTCTTTCGTGGACGAAGAGGATGTTATGGTGGTCATGGAAGGGTTTATGAAACATGTTTACCGGGAGATGCTCGGCATCGATCTCATCACTCCTTTTCCCCGTCTAACCTACCGGGAAGCCATGGAAAATTATGGCAGCGACAAACCGGATTTACGCTACGATTTGAAAATCCGGAAAATGAACGATGTTTTTCAGAATACCGGGTTTAAAATTTTCAGCAGTGTGCTGGACAAGGGTGGGTTTATCGGGGCACTGGTCTGCCGCGAGGCTTTTGGCTACAGCCGCAAGCAAATTGATGGGCTGAACGAATATATTCGCACGGTTGGCGGTAAAGGGATTGCCCATTTTAAGAAAAGTGGCGAACAGATAGATGGCGGTATCAGCAAATTTTTCTCCGATGAAGAAAAGGAATTACTTAACCGGCACCTGGAAGGATACACCGAAGCACTGGTGTTGATTATTGCCGATCCGGATGCCGAGAAATCACAAACTATGCTGGGCTTTTTGCGGGAAAAACTGGCGAACGATCTGAACCTGATAGACCGGGAGAAAATTTGTCTTTCCTGGACGGTTGATTTCCCGCTGTTGGAATACAGCGAGGAAGAGAAACGCTATGTTGCCCGTCACCACCCGTTCACTTCTCCCCGTATGGATGAACTGCCTCTTCTGGGCTCGGCGCCCCAGCAGGTTCATGCCCGGGCGTACGACCTAATTTTGAACGGGAACGAAATTGCCGGCGGCAGCATTCGTATTCACCGGCGTGATGTGCAGGAAAAAGTATTTGCTACCCTGAATATTTCCCGCGAGGAAGCGTCAAAAAAATTTGGCTTTCTCCTGGAAGCGCTGGAATACGGCGCACCGCCACACGGGGGAATTGCTTTTGGTTTCGATCGCCTAACAATGCTGTTGGCAAATACCGAATCGATTCGTGACGTCATTGCTTTTCCAAAGACCACCAGCGCTCTGGCTCTGATGGAAAACGCGCCCACCTTTCTCCCGGACGAACAATTGCGGGAGTTGGGCATTAAACTTGCAGTACCAACGGGTAAGACGCGGGAAAATGGTGTCTGATCAGGATGGAAGTCTATGAACTGTAAGAGAAAAAAGAGTTCTGCGTTTCATCAGGTGGTATGACAAGCTTGCGAAATTACTGAATATAATGACCAACAGGCCTGGCCCATTATAGACAAAAAGTATTTTAAAAGCGAAAAATCTGTTTGAATATAAATTTAGAAAAAGGTTGCATTCTGGTAAAAATATTGTGCAAATTTTTACCAGAAGCATTGTTGGAGTGACTAAAAATGGTAAGCCGTTAAAAAAGATAGCTTGTTTATAAAAAACATATAAATCAACTTGACAAAAATTGAGAAATTTATTATTTTAAGGAAGTTAAATAAGTTCTAACCATAGGAGGCATTTATGTCAAAACTTAAAAAGCTGGTCTCATTTGTTCTTGTGGGTGCATTTTCCCTTTCGTTGCTCATTGCCGCCGGATGCAGCCGACATCCGAATACCGAGCAAATTAGCAAAATGGAAGAAGCCCGGAGTGCCTGCCTTGCTTCAGAGCAGAAGCTGAATGAAAAAGTGAAAGCGAATGAGGAATTGCAGCGCCAGTTGGACCAGAAAAAGGCGAATCTGGATGAATTGAAGAAAGAAAAAGAAACAATGCAGCAGCGTTTAAGTAACTGGCCAACCCAAGAATAATGAAGAGGAGGAGAAAAACCATGAAAAAAACAAGCAGAATTGGTTTAGCGTTACTGTTGATGATATTCTTGGGAACCACTGTTTTTGCTCAAGAGTATTCCTATGATTACAAGCAAATGAAGATGGACGAGTACAAAGTGGAATTGGCGAAATGGCAAAAATGTGAAGCTGAGAATAAAGCTAAGATTGCCGAAGAGGATGCCAAGACTGCCAAATTGAACGAAGAGATTGCCGCTACAGACAAAGCCATTGCTGATACCTGGAATGAATTATATGCGCTGATGGAAACGGACAAGCAAAGTTATGAAGAATACCTGCGTAATTTGAAAGCTTTGGAAGATGACCTGAACGGATTTGTTTCGATGACCCCGGAAGAAATTTACACCAAGAAAGAAGAGCTGGAGAAATACCGGGAGAAGTTCGGTGGATTTAAAGGCGACAAGAGAAGTGTTTCAAACAAATCGACTGGTTATCTGAGCCGGATTGAAAACCTGATTGCCCAGGCGGAAGAGAAGGCGAAACCGGCGGCGGCAGGTCGATACGAAGTAATGCGCGGCGATTACCTGTGGCGCATTGCCAAAAAACCGGACATTTACGGCGATCCCTATGCCTGGATTCGGATTTACACTTCCAACCGCGACCAGATTCAGAATCCGGACCTGATTTATCCGAAACAGATTTTCAGAATTCCGCGCATCGCCGGCCCGAACGAACACTGGGTCACCAAAGGTGAATTCCTTTATAAAATTGCCGGTTACGCCAATGTTTTTGGCAATTCTTTCAAGTGGCAAAAGATTTATGAAGCCAACAAAGATAATATCGCCGATCCAAACGTGATTTATCCTCACATGGTATTAAAAATTCCAAGGGATTAGGCATATTGGTGAAGTTATTTTGATTGTATTACTTTCTAAGGCTCTCGGTTTACACTGAGAGCCTTTTTGCTTTTTCCACCCAAGTAATTTATTTATTTTGTCGAATAATTTGATTACATCTATTGATTGATGTAATTTTTCGGTGAATTGATTTTGTTAAAACATAAATAAATTGTATTTATATGAAGAGTGAAATTGAAATCCGGGAAAAAATATTTCTGATTGAGAAAATTGATCCGATGACTATTTACGGGGTTTCGGACCAGAACCTGAAAATCATCGAGAAGCATTTTCCGGTTCAGTTAATCGCCCGCGGTAGCCAGGTGAAAATCCTGGGTGCTGCCTCGGATATTAAATTAGCGGAAAACGTGCTAAGCGAGCTGGTGTTCGTTGCAAACCGGAGAAAATCTCTGTTGCCCAAGGATGTCGAGACCGTGGTTCACATAGTAAGTGCTAATTCGCAGGAGCAGGTTCCCGCTGCCGAGAAGCAGGCACTGCACCAGTCCAAAGACCTGGAAGAAGTGATTCTGTTTACCAAAAAAGGATTTATAAAACCGAGAACTAAGGGACAGCAGCAAATCGTTCGCTCGGTGGCGAATAACGATATTGTCATTATTATTGGTCCTGCCGGCACCGGGAAGACTTATTTAGCGGTGGCGCTGGCAGTGAATTCGTTAAAAAATAAAGAGGTGGACAGAATTGTGCTGGCGCGTCCGGCGGTTGAAGCTGGGGAGAGCCTGGGATTTTTGCCCGGTGACTACAAAGAAAAAATCGACCCCTACCTGCGTCCCCTGTATGATGCACTGGATGAAATGCTGCCTCGCGATTTGTTAAAGAAATACATGGAACAACGGATTATCGAGGTCATCCCGCTTGCCTACATGCGGGGACGCACCCTGAACAGTGCTTTTGTGATCCTGGATGAAGCGCAGAATTCCACATCTATGCAAATGAAAATGTGCCTTACCCGGCTGGGAGTAAATTCCCGGGCAATTATTAACGGCGATATTACCCAAATCGACTTACCCAGTGCGGCGGTATCCGGGTTGGTGGAAATTCAGGATGTGCTTCAAGGGATTGACGGGATAGATTTTGTTTACCTCGATAAATCCGATGTTGTTCGCCACCGGCTGGTTCGCAATATTATTCATGCTTACGATGAACACCGAAACAATCAGAAGGAGTCGAAATGAAAGAAGTGAGGGATGTGGTCATTACGTCGGCAGTCCGTACGCCGACTGGTTCGTACAATGGGGCGCTGGCTTCATTTACTGCCCCGCAGTTGGGTAGTAAAGTGATAAAGGAAGCGA
>MVCZ01000023.1 GCA_002049825.1 Candidatus Zhuqueibacterota bacterium 4484_188 | reverse complement strand
TTTGATCAATGCTCTCCCATGCGCTTTGGAAAACCTGCCGGACAATTTCTTCCGATATGGATAGAAATTCAGTAAAAGAACGAATTAGCAACCAACTGTTGTTGATAATCTCTGTCGGTATGTGGGAAAAATGTTCCGGGTATTCAACCGAATCGACGAAATGATAATTGTGCGTATCCCATTCCGGGGAAAAGTTGTATTTTCGGAAATCGGAGGGCAAAAACACTTCCCCTACTTTTGGAACACACTCAAAAAGCGTCCGGGCAATTTTGCTTTTGCTGTCGCCCATTATCTCCTGGTGATCAACCGTCACGTTGGTGATGAGAACCGAATTTGCCTGGAAAAGCCTCCGGGCAAGGGTGTGTTGCGTTTCCGGGTGCAGCGCCATGCATTCCAGGACAACCGCACGCGGTTTTTGCCGGGCAATGTTTATCAGCCAACGAATGTTTTCGGTAATTCTGCCCGGGGCAAATCGCTTTAAGACCCGTGTTGTTCCATCCGGGTAGAACATTTCCGGGGCATCTCCGGTGGTTTTGGCAAAGGTTCTCCAACCAGCCGTATTAAATATCCGGTATATAATTTTCACCGTGGTCGACTTTCCGCGGCTTCCGTTTACCAGAATTCGGTAGGGAATCCGCCGGACTGCCCGCCGGAGTATAAGATATTCCAGAAGGAGTAATAGTACCAGAATAGCTGTTGCAACGAGATAGAATTTGATCATGGGCTGTAGGGTTCGTATAACCACCACCACCCAACCCCCTCCTTGGCAAGGAGGAAGAACAAGGGGGCGGTTAAAGATTGTTCTATTCTCTAATATTTGTTAGTAACGTTAAACCTGCTCTATTTAATCAAGTAGTGCTAAAAATTTGCTCTGCCTTCGTTTACTCTTTACGTACAACCACCCCCAACCCCCTCCTTACTAAGGAGGGGGCGAAGGGGGTGGTTAAAATCGCTAAAACCTATCAATCTCCTCTAACAGCCTGGTCTTTGGATTCTCCCGGTTAAAAACCTCAATCAACCGAAACGTCTCCGGGATTTTGCGGGACAACCGGTGAACAACCTCCGGTGCAACGGACTTTTTACTGAAGGGGACACGCTTTACATATTCCTGAATGTAGCCGGCTTCCCTGCCATATTTGTACTCGTAGGTGAAGTTTCCGGCGGAATCGATTTTTACCTCAGGGTTTAACCGGTTTGGCAGACTGATGTAAAACTCGCTTTTCGCCAGGTCCTGACGGTTAAACATTTTCCGGGATTTAAGGTATTCATACAACTCTTTAGCGGTATTTTCCGCCGGATCTACTAAAACAATTTTCTTTGCCATAAAAGGACGATAAATATATTTACCCGATTCCCGGTAATTGTAGAGCTGTTGTAATTTCCTGCGAAAAACCTGACGGTAAAAGGGATAATGCGTGCAGCCCAGAATGATTGCTTTTAAGGGCGGAGTGCCAGGTGTGCGACGTATTTTTTCTAACAGCGCGGTCAGGTGATATGAAATGTAATTTCCCACAGAATTAATCTGTAGATTTTCCGGGTGTGTCCGGTCACCACTAAACAGCATGTGGTGGCCATCCCAATCGAAACCATAGCGATTCAGGATGGAAAGGTCAATTGTTGCCACCGCCTGTTTTTCGGAGGGTCCTTTGTAACCGGAGCGCGGTTTTGTGGCAGACGGATCAATGTATTCCGGTGAACCGTCGATTGCGCCTGCCAGACCAATACCGGCTTGCTGAAAAACGGGAATTTCCCGGGAGAATTTCCTTGCGTTTAACTGCACTTTTAATGCGCGGACATATCCCCCGGAAGCTACCGTCCCCGCGGTAGCCATCACCCCCACCGCTGCTGCAGTATCTTTACCGAGCGCTTTTAGGGCACCCCGCACCCCGGCATCGATCACGCCAATCACCTTCATTTCCAGTCCGGCGTTTTGCAGAAACGTCTCGATGTCCTTTTTGCCGTACGCCGTGGCGGTGTTACAGGCAATCACAATCGCTTTCACCGGTTCTTTATCGGTGTGAAATTGGCTTTTATCTACCGATAGATAATATTTATTCCCCAGCAGGAACCCGACATCTTTAAAGATGTGTTCTTTCAGCAAATCTACTTTATTTTCGTGGGCATAATTTCCGTAAGGCATGTTTGCCTGGTCGCCCAGGTAAATAAAATATTCGTTGCCAAAGTCTTTTTCGCCGTCGCCTTGCGGCAGAAACGTGTGGTCCTGATTCCGATACTCGTCAAAATTAACGATTGCATCCAGCACGGTCAGCCCCCCGGTGCCGGAATCGAACACACCGATGGGCAGCTTTTTATCGTTGCGCGGATAGTCTGCTACATTTAGGTAGAAAAAACAGCCCTGATCGTGCATCATCACTTCAGTAATTGTGCGCTTTTGCGGTTTCTCCGCTTTTCCGCAACCGAGCAGAAACAGCGCAAAAATTAGCAGAATTTTTACCGGCAAGGTTTTGTCCAATCGATACATGGTTTTTCCTTTTATTTATAAATTTCGGACTGGTTGAAGACTTCGAAGACCAAATGACCCATTTCCTTAACAACAACTCTTGTTTTATTGCGAAACCCCCAATGGCATAATATAGTCAATTCCCGGCGGTAAACGAAAATCAAATATTACTTGCAAAACACCAAACCCAACTTGACAGAACAGACCGGAGTAAAAATATCTATTTTAAATTTTAGGAAGTATGATATATATTCAGGGGCAGGTGTTTAACCAAAGTTTTGGAAGCGATAACACAATTGCTCTTTTTCGGTTCAAATGGAAGATCAAAAGAAACATTTAGCCCGGTTGTTAAAAAGAGCACAGCATCAGGACCACGCTGCGCTGGAAGAATTGTGTAAAGCCCTGGAACAAATCGTGCGCGGTTATTTCTTCAAAAAGTTCCAGGACGAAAATATCGTGAAAGATCTCAGCCAGGAAGCTTACTTTCGTTTTCTGAACAATTTCCCCCAAATCCGCGAACCGATGAAATTGAAAAGTTTTATTTTTAGCATTTCCCTGCGGGTGATGCAAGATTATTTTCGGCAATTCTACCATCCGGAAGAAATTCACCTGGTGGAGGAGATGGTCACCGACCCGGTCTCCGAGGCTTCAGGCAGCCAGATAGTTCCTTCTTCCGGCAGCGATTTTGTCATTGAGAAAATGGATTTGGAAAAGGCGCTTGCCAAATTATCCGAGAGAACCCGCACCATTCTGCAAATGAAAAGCGACGGCTTCAGATACGAAGAAATTGCCGCCGAGCTGGACATTTCGCTCAGCACGGTAAAGATGCAGGTTTCCCGGGGAATGGAAAAATTAAAAAATTTTCTGACCGATGTGACTTTTTTGCTGCTTTTTACGACTATACTAATGAAAGGTATTTAGAAAGTGGAAATGAACGATCAAAGAGGACGAAAATGAACTGCCAGAAATTCTCAGAAAAATACATTCACTTTGAAGAACTCGATTCCCGTGAACAGAAAGACCTGCTGTCGCATTTGCAGAACTGCCCGGACTGCCGGAAATTATCCCGGAAAATAAACGGAATCAACCATGCCTTAAAAAAACATGCCCGCGCCAGCCATTTCAGCGATGATGTGCTTCTGCGTTATGTGCATTACCTTTCCTCGCCGGACGAGCCGTATTACGACGGCAGCAAATTGAATAAGGAACTGGCAGCCGATATCGATGCGCACGTTTCGGACTGTCACCTGTGCCAAAAAAAGGTTGCCGCCTTCCGGCAGGAATTAATCGAGATGGGAACCTATCTGGAAGAGGAAGGCGTTCCGGATTTGGTTATCGGTAAACCGGCAGCCAGCGAGGTTTTATCGAAACAATTCGCAAAGCTGAGCCGGCGCCTTTCGCAGGCAATAGAGCAACTAACCGCCCGACCGCAATGGAAACTGATTCCCGCCCTGGCAACGGCGCTGACGGTGGTGATTGTGCTGCTGGTCTCGCCGGTGTTCAGGGGCTCTGGCGATTCATACTCGAAATTAACGCAAATCGAAGTCCGGCAAATTTCCGCCATTACCCGCGGCTCGGCGGCAAATGCCCTGCAAAAGAGTATTTCCCAGTTTAACCGGGAGAATTATTTAGCCGCCGCGGAACAGTTGGAAGAATTTCTGCGCACCCAACCCGAAAACCCAAATCGTGCCTACGCCGAATATCTCTGCGGTTTATCCTGCCTGATGCAGGTAAACGGAAAGCTGCAGCAACTGCCCGAGGGCACCAAAACCGAAGCGATCAACCGCGGCATCCGACACCTGCAAAATGCAAAGGCAAACATCCGGAGCCGGCGTTTACAGGAAAACATTCTGTGGTATCTGGCAAAAGCGTATTTGATGAAAAAAGATGCCAAAACCGCCCGGGCATACCTGGACAAAATCATCCCGCTGAAAGGTCGCCGCATGGAACAGGCACAGACCCTTTTGGATGAGATACAAAAAATCTTGCTTTCCGGCAAATAAATTCCCATTATACATTCTGAAGTGCAACCGGCATCTCACCTGCCTGAGATGCCGGTTTTTACACCAATCCAGTAGATGGGAATCGCTGTGCGGCACCAATCCGTTTTACTCATTGCCATTCTGATTTTATTCTTTCAATTACAAACCCTGCCCGGTCTGAGCCAACCGGCTTCGCACAAACCGGAATCTTACCCCCGCTGTTTACAACTGATTGCCAACGAACAATATCAGGATGCGTTGCAGGAATTAAAGGGAATTATTTCCGCTGAACCGGATTTCGAGAAACCCTATCGTAAGATTAGCGATATTTATATTTTAACCAATCGACTGTCAGACGGGGAAAAATATTTCCGCCAATTACTCGATGCCACGCCACAAAACCCCTACGCTCTATACGGTATGGCGCAAATCAAATTTCAGGAAGACAGTTTGGACCAGGCAATTCGCTTATTGAAAAAAAGTATTTCCCTGAAACCGGATTATGCGGAAGCCTATGGAATTAACGGTGGATTACCGGAAATATTCAAAGCAAACAACAGCAGCAAAGCGGCGAAGGAATATTTTCAGAATTTAATCGATCGGGACCCATCAAATTCCTACGCTTACTATGCATTGGGTAGAATGTATTACAAAGAATACAACTGGGACAAAGCGCTGCCACTATTCGAGAAATCGCTTCAGCTCAATCCTGATTTGTTATTTTCCTATTTCTGTAAGTTTTACATTTTTCGGTTTAAAAGCAAATACAAATTAGCGTTGGAAACCGGTCAGCAATTGTACAAAGCCGCAAAAAGGATTGATAATCAGGAAATGCAGGCTGCATCCCTGTCCATGATCGGGCAAATCTATTATTTGTACGGTGCCTACCGGAAAACGCTGCTGAGCTATAATCAATCGCTTCTCATCGCCCGAAGATGCGGGGACAAAAGGCGTGAAGCCGGTACAATTAACGACTTGGGAGCGCTGTATTCATTCCTGGGTGAACCCGCGCAGGGCATCAAATATTTCAAACGGGCGCTGAATTTGTTCCGTAACCTAAGTGTGAACCGAAGGACTATCCTGACGCTGTATAATATCGGTTTAGCTTACAATGATTTGCACGAATACACCACGGCACTGGACTATTTTGATCAGGCGCTTCGTTTAAACGAAAAACGGGGCTTCCTGCCATTCCAAAGGCTCATGTTTACCGGCATCGCCGAGACCAATCTCAGGCTTAAAAAATTCCAGCTCGCCCTGGACTATTTTCACCAAGCACTAAACATCTGTCAGCAAGTGAAAGACGTTGCCATGCAGGCATACATCCTGCGCAACCTGGGATCAATTTATCACCAGCAGGGAATGTATAAAAAAGCCATTACCTATCATCAACAATCGTTGGATATCGGATCGAAAATCGGTGACGCCCAGATTATCTGGGAAGCGCAAACCGGGCTGGGAAGCGATTATGCCAAATCGGGTGAATCGGATAAGGCAATTCGGCATTTTGCCAACGCCATTGCTATATTCGATTCAATCCGCAAGGATTTGAACATCCAATCCCTGGGGAACAGTTTTTTAGAAGATAAGTACGAGGCGTACCCATCTGTTATTGAATTGCTCGCTCGGAAACAGGATTACAGGCGGGCATTTCAGTTCGCCGAGAAATACAAAGCGAAAACCCTTTTAGACCTGCTTTCCAGCGGTCAGTTTTTACTACAGCGTCTTTTGCCCGACTCGATTCTTTTTGAGTTCGGACAAATCCGTTCACAGTTTGAATATCTTCACAGCGCACTTTCCGAAGAATCTGCTGCAACGCAGCCGGATGAGTCGGCAATCATCGAATACAATCGGAAAATCAGTGAGTTGGAACTGAAAAAAATATCGCTCATTAACTGGGTAAAACAGCATAAAAAAGATTATTACCAGCTTGTTTCCGCCGACAGCGCAGCCCGGGCGCGCATCTGGAATGCCAACCTGGCGGACTTCTCGATTCCACCGGCTCACCGGTTATTCCGGGCGCTGCTGAAACCACTGCAACCGCTGCTGAATAACTACTCCCGGCTTATCATCATTCCCGACGACCTGCTCTACTATTTGCCCTTCGAAATGCTGGTTAGCGATACCACCGGAATACAAAACCGCTACGATTTTTCCCGGGCGAAATTCCTGACCCGGCAATTCGACATATCCTATGTTTCGGCGGTAAGTCTGTTAAACCACGCACACCACGGGAAAGGAGACCGCCGAGAAACAATTTTAGCATTCGGGAATCCTTCCCTGCCCCGGAAGCTGCAGAAAACCGATTCAATTAATCCGGCCGTCGAAGAAGACAAACGCACACGGGCGCTTTCGCCCCTCCCATACTCCGAGGACGAAGTAAAAGAAATCGCCTCGGTGCTCAGTGGTTTTAAAACCCGGGTCTTCACCGGAAGCCGGGCAACCGAAAGCGTGTACCGCAAATCGGCGCCCCGGTTTCAGGTGCTGCATTTCGCCACTCACTTCCTGGTAAATGATGAAGCACCGCTTTATTCCAGCATCGTGCTGGCTCCCGATAAGCGTTCAAAGGAAGACGGATTTTTACACACTTACGAGGTGTTCGACCTTCCGTTGAATGCCGACTTAGTGGTGCTAAGCGCCTGCAATACAGCGCTGGGAAAACTGAACAAAGGAGAAGGCTTGATTGGTGTCACGCGGGGATTTCAATATGCCGGCGTTCCCAGTGCGGTGATCAGCTTGTGGGAGGTGGACGACCAATCTACTAACCAAATTATGAAATATTTTTACCGGAACCTGAAAAAGGGATTCAATAAAAGCCGGGCGCTGCGACTGGCAAAAGTAACCTACCTGAAAAATGCCGATTCAATCCACC
>MVCZ01000022.1 GCA_002049825.1 Candidatus Zhuqueibacterota bacterium 4484_188 | reverse complement strand
CCGGCGGCGAATCTTCCGCTCACCCCGGTGGGAATTGAGAAACAGAACGGACAGGTGCCGTTGAGGTATGAACTGGCACAAAATTATCCCAACCCGTTCAATCCCAATACCACGATTCGTTTTGTTTTACCACGAAATGATAAAGTGAAACTGATTGTATATGACTTACTGGGACGGAAAGTGAAAACGCTGATCCACGCTACCATGTCTTCGGGTAGGCATGTGGCGATGTGGGACGGTACTGACGACTACGGATACCCGGTAGCCAGCGGAATGTACTTCTACAAACTGAAAACGAAACACTACACCAAAGTACGGAAAATGGTTCTTATGAAGTAAGCTTTATCTGTGGTTTGAGAAAGGGGTTTGATCAAAGCGATCAAACCCCTTTCATAAAATTTGGTAACAAAGAGGATACCAGCTAATGGTTAAATTAATTTTTCGCTTGACGATTTTTATTGCTTTGATTTGTTTACTTTTTTTCGCTTGTAGTTCTGGGATTGAGTTCTCCCCCGATCCGGGCATTTTGCGCATTACCCTGGAGTCGGATCAAGCGGATACAACTATTACCATCGTTACCGATACCTTGACTGTTTCGGATAACGACGTTTTCCGTATTACAATTTTCCAGGGGAAAGTGTATCAGGATAGTACCTTTACGGTTCTGTATCCAACCATCGAGAGCAATAGCCAGGAAGAGAGGGCATATAACCTGATTACCCGAGAGAATCACCAGTATCAGAAGTTTACCATTTTTGAATCGTATGTGCCGCCGTTTAAATACAACAAAATCCAGTTCGGATTAGATTCTGATTTTCTGAAGTTGAGAAATTTTGACAAAATCCAGGTCGTCACACCAAACAACTTTTTCCTGATTTTAGAAACCGATTTTGAGGTGCATGAAAACCGGATGACCGAGGTAAACCTGCGGGTAAGCCCGTTTGAAAATGTTGTCCGCTACAAGGACACTTATATTTTCGCACCAATCATGGAAGTTGTCGGTATTAAAAGTTATGAATAGAAATTAAATCAAGGTTTGAGATGAAAAAATTATCATCTGTTTTGTGTGTATTTATTGTTTTTGTGCTCATCGTTCATTTTTCCTGCGAGAGAAAAACAAGTCCGGCAAGCCCGAATTTGCCCCCCAATACCACACTTGCCAATATTCCGGTTGATGACGATACGCTTTTTGCCCTGGTTACTTTGCATTGGGATGGTGAAGATTATGACGGCTTTATTTCCGGTTATCAATACCGATATATTACCAAACATCTTTTTGCCGGGGACTCTGTGGTGCAGGAGTGGGTTTTCACTACCGAGACCAGTGTTACGATTCCATTTGAATCCAGCGACAATTTAAATTACCAGCGATTCCAGGTCCGGGCGGTCGACGACGGGGGGGGACTGGACCCGACACCTGCCGAAAGAAAATTTTATACCGTACAAACGATTTTCCCGGAAACAGAGATTTTATATTTTACTCCGCTGGATGGTCCGCACCAGATTATGGCTATTTCCCGGGACAATACAAACCTGGTTGACCCGGTGGGCGATACGATTACCGTTCTTTTGGTTGAGCCGAGCTTTGAGAGGGAAATATTGATTATTGATGAAACTGATGAAGCTTTGTTTACCGGCGGACTCGGTGCTTATAAAGATAAGGATGCGCTGGTGGACAGTTTTTATACTGACATTTTCGGAACAAGCGATGCCTGGGATTTTCAAAGCAATGGTATGCCGCCGAAATCACTCTTAGGGCAATACAAACTGGTCATCTGGCATGCGGATAATCCTTACAGTAACGAGCGGGATGTGCACAAACTGCCAGCGCACATTGAGGACATCAAGGATTATCTGCATGTGGGCGGCGATTTTATCATGGGCGGCTGGCGGATTCTCAAATCTTTTGCCCAATCGGAAGCTTTCCCCAAAGCGTTCGAAGAAGGGACCTTTATCCATGATTATTTGCATATTTTGGAAGCGGATGAATCGATACTGATACCGACCGACTTTAACGGGTGTACCGGCTTTAGCGGCTTCAGCGACGTTAAAGTAGATTCAGTGAAACTGGCTGAGTTTCCCTATTTCGGGAAGTTGGGGCAAATCAACGTAATGCCCCGGCGCGCCGGCTTTACCGATGTTATTTACACCTACGCCAATGAATTGTCCGGGCTCCCGAACTGGCGCGGCGAACCAACCGGCATCCGGTACTATGGCACCAGTTTCAATACCATCGTTTTGGGGTTTCCGCTTTTCTTTGTGGATAAAAGCGATGCATTCATTATGGCTGACGAGATGCTGCACAGTTTAGGGTATCGATAATCGTTTTATGTGTTGAATATAATGCAAAATTTAGATTCTAAAGCAGGAGTGTGTGTAGTGATGCGTAATCTCAAAATTTCCTGTGTAATTTTATTTATCATGTTAAGTGCTCAATGGTTGCTGGCTGGCAATACCGGAAAAATCGCCGGGCGGGTTACTGACAAATCCAGTGGTGAGCCGCTGATTGGGGTCAATATTGTGGTGAAAGACCTGACCCAACGCATCAATGTTGAGATGGAATCGATGGCGGTGCAGGGACCGGCTATCGAAGTGTATGCCGACCAACTGATGGTGCATAAAGATATTACCGCCACCCGCCGTACCGCTTCCCGGAACGAAATATTGTCCACCCCCGGGTTTGAATCGACATCTGATATTTTCCTGCTGCAGGGCGGTGCTTTTGTTGATGTTGGTGCGCAAACCCTGAACTTAGGTGAAGGCGTGCAGCTCCAGGTGCGGGACGAAAGTTTGAAAGACATTCACATTCGTGGTGGACGAGGCGGCGAAATTCTGTATATGGTCGATGGTGTGCCGGTTACGCACCCGATATACGGGGGCAGAGATGTGCTGAATTTGAATGTGGTTGATGTTCAGGAGATGGAGCTGCTCACCGGCGCATTTAATGCCGAATATGGACAGGCACAATCGGGAGTAGTGAATATAACCACCCGCTCCGGCGGTGCAAAATTCCAGGGTGGTATTGAATACAAGAGTTCGGAAATCGGTTTTATCGGAAAAAATTATGATTCGCAATATACTTCTTTCTACCTGGGCGGACCTGAGCCGTTCACTAATAATGTATTACCCGGAATAGGTCTGAAAATTCCCGGCACGATCAGCTTCTTCCTGTCGGGCAACGGAACGCTGAGCAACACACCTTATAACAACCATCGTGATCGGGATAAAATCTCGTTGATGGGATTGAAAATACGTGAAAAACAGAATAACACCGGGAATCTGAACTTTAAGTTAAGTTGGGAGGTTTCCAATAAACTATCGGCAATTCTCAGTTATCACGGTTCGACGAACCAGTGGAGTAATTTCGACTGGTTGTGGAAAAATTACCCCAACCACCTGGCGGATTATTCCCGGGACAATCAGAATGTGAACCTCGCCATTCATCACACGCTATCCAATTCGACCTTTTACAATTTGAATTTTGGTTATTTAAATGTGGCTTATAATGGTTCGCTGAATGGATTGCGTCCGCCCGACTTGTGGGTATTTTATAAAGACAGTGTGGAATATGATTACCAGACTTTTAAGAGCAGATTTTCCGGACCGCCGGATTCTCTAAGGACGGCATTCAGCGCACCGGCAAATGATATTTACGGCTTTCGGGATAGCCGGAGCTATAATAGTATCTGGCGGGACGATTTTACCAATACCTACAGTTTTAAGGGCGATATTACCTCCCAGGTTCATCCCGAACATCTGATGAAAGCCGGCGTTGAGGTGCAGTATAACGACTTGCAGTATATTGATATTCAGGACCCCTACGTGCTTTCCAAGTACGGTGACCATGTGTTCCGTAACGAAGTATCTTTTCCCCGCCCGATTGGTCCGTTCCCCGAGTTTGGTCAGAACCGGTGGGTTTTCGATGCTTACCCCACCACCGGCGGCGCTTACATCCAGGATAAATTTGAAAAGGAAACCCTGATTATTAATGCCGGTTTCCGCATTGACTGGCTGCTTCCCGGTTCAACCGTCATGCACGATAGCTGGAAAAAACAGTGGGAAAACGCAACCGGTTTGAAAGCAGACTGGAAAACCTACAAATATAAGTTCAGCCCGCGTTTTGGAATTTCTTTTCCGGTCCTGGCAAAAACAGTCTTGTACTTCTCTTACGGTCACTTTAACCAGTTACCGGAAATGCAATATTTTTACCGCGATCCTTACACCGGCGGTTTTACCGGGAATCCTCACCTGGATTATGAACAGACCATTCTTTATGAGTTTGGTTTTACCCACCAAATCGGGAAAAACTGGGCGATTGATGTAAAAAGCTATGCCAAGGATATTTCCAAACAGGTTCAGACCACCCAATTGAGAGCCGCCCTGGGTTTGCCGGTTTATTTATATGATAACAAAGGATATGCGCGTGCCCGCGGTCTCGAATTTGAAGTGAAAAAACGATACTCGAATTATATTTCCGGTAAAGTCAATTACACAATCCAGTGGGCAAACGGTTACTCTTCTTCGGCATTTGACGATTATATCCGCTCACTGAACGATTTTCCCAATCCCATTCGGGAAAGACCACTGGATTGGGACATTCGCCACCAGGTGATTCTGGAACTGGGCATTGCGGCGCCGCCAAAGCACGGACCGAATCTTTTCGGACTGCAACTGCCCGGCGACTGGAATTTCTCAGTGCTTTCACGCTTCTCTTCCGGACAGCCGTACACGCCCTTTACCCTGGATCCGGCAGTGGCGCAGAAAACCGAAAATTCTGCCACGGCACCGTTTACTAGTGTCACGGACTTTAAAATTCAGAAAACTTTTCGTGTCTTCGGTATGAAAATCGGACTGTTCAGCGATATCTTCAATGTGTTCGACCAGAAAAACGTTCAGATTCGCTACGGATTTAATACCTATACCGGTAAGCCGTATCGATACGGCGATATTGATCCGCAACTCACGTCACTTCACGTAAAGCGGCTGATCAGTTGGTACGATATGCTGACTCGTTTAGACCCCCGGCAATTTGCCGCGTTCCGGCAGATTAATCTCGGCTTACGAATTGATTGGTAGTAAATGTATTACGGTGAATTCTGAACTGGAAATTTATAAGGAGTGTGTAAACTCGATTAATTCATAAACCGCAGAGAACGCAATGAACGCCGAGATATTTTTAATAATTTTAAACCAAAAAAATCTTGCAATTGTTTTGAAAGAGATGTTTACTAAATGTTTTTTGTAATTATTCGCTGTTATTAATCCTCGGCGTTCTGTGCGGTGAATAATCCAGGTAAAAAAAGGAGTTTCATAAAAAACGTAATGCAATTCGCTTCAAAGAAAATATTGGGAATACTGTTTTTGTTCGGACTGGTTTTAAATTTATCGGCTCAGCAAAACGTGACACTCGATTGGAAAATGCATGATGTGGGAAAAGTACGGCAGTTTGTTTCCAATATTGGCAGCCTGTGGCCCACCGGCGTATTGTGGAGTAGCTGGACCGGACTGATCTATTGTGAATTTCCCCCGGCAAGTTTCGAAGAGCATGTTGGAGAAGGCGGTATCTGGGTGGGCGCCATTTCCTCCGGCGATACTCTGGTTTCGGTAACTACCAGTTGGAATTCCGGGCAGGAATTTTACCCTAGCGCGGCTCCTTACGATACCATCTGGGTTGTTCAGAAGGGAGATACCGTGGACATACCCTACTGGCCGGGATATGTGGGTGTTTCCGATCAGGATTTTGTTTGCCGCTACAGCGATTACAATGTGACGAATATCGGAACCCACAAACCGCTGTATCTCGATGTAATCCAGACAAGTTATGCCTGGAGTTCGCCGCCTTTGGACGAGTTGATTGTGTACAATTTTTATGTGGTTCCGACCAGAAACAATTTGCAGAAGGTTTACATTGCTTACTGGCTGGACGGAAATGTGGGCTACCGTGGTACCAATTGGGCGTTTGCCCTGGATGATTTTTCCAATTATTACCCGCAGCATTTTATGGGCGTGTCCCTGGACAATCCCGGCGGAACTGACGGAACGGCTTACAGCCCGATTGGGATTAAAATAGTCCCACCCGACAATGTGTTGCCCTCCGATTTGTCCTGGACATTTAATTGGTACGAAGGACAGGGTGGCAGTGCGCCGCCGAGTCGTGATAACCTGCGCTACCTGCAAATGTCTGCCGGCGTGATTATGAAAAATCAAAACGAACCGGTAGGCTCCCAATTTATTGTCGCTTTTGGTCCTTTCGATCTCAATGTTGGCGATACCCTGCATTTTTCGGTGGGAGAGATTCTTGGCGAAGGCATTGCCGGTGTGCTGAAAAACGCCGACCGCCTGGATTGGCTGAAGCAGAATGATTTTAAAGTGCCCTCGCCGCCGCCGCGTCCGCCGCTGAAAGTCGAAATTGCGAATCACCGGGTGCGGTTGGACTGGGAAGCACGACCGGGCGAAAAGAATCCCGAAACTTACACCGATCCCTACCGGGCAGACAGCAGCCAGGTGCCGTTTGAAGGATACCGGGTGTACAAAAGCACACAAAGTGCCCGCGGTCCCTGGACTTTGCTTGCAGAGTATGATATAGCCGGCAATGAATTCGGCGAAAATACCGGACTTGCCCGCAGTTACACAGACGTAGGGTTATTAAACAATTTCGAATACTACTATTCGGTAACCGCCTTTTCCAAGCCGGATACGGTTTCCGATTTTCCGTCGCAGGAGTCCAGTGTCAACAAAGAAGCGGTGGTCATTATTCCGGGTCCCGAGCCGCCTTCGGATGTGGGACGCGTGGCGGTGGTGCCCAATCCCTACCGCGGCGACATTGCCTACCATCAGTACAATCCGCCCTGGGAGCGTCCCGATCCCAGCCGGGGGCGCTGGCTGGAACAGGACCGCCGGGTGCAATTCATCAATTTACCGGCACGTTGCGAAATCCGCATTTACACACTGGCAGGCGATTTGGTGAGAACCTTGTTTCATAACAACCCGATCCGGGGGTTTGAAGACTGGAACCTGACTTCGGACGTCGGGCAGGCAGTATCCAGCGGCATTTACCTGTTTACTGTGAAAAATGAAACGACTGCCGAAGTGCAGACCGGAAAATTTGTAATTATTAAATAGGTGGTTAAAGATGCAAATACCTTACAGTAAAAATTATATAAAATTCTTGAAATACACCATCTTCCTGAATTTTCTTTTTGTTCAACTGTTCTATGCTCAATATGCTACCATCGATTGGAAAATACATAATGTGGGGGCTGTTCGTCAGTTTGTGACCAACATGGGGACACTGGACGACAGTTATCAGACACCCTTCACCAGGTATCGCGGGTTGCTATGGTGCGAAATGCCGGTGGGAAGCAACGAGGAACACATTTACCAGGGAGGCATCTGGGTTGGCGGCATTGATGTAAATGGCGACACTCTGGTATCGGTTTCACGAACACACTTTACTCCCCACGAGTTTTTTCCCAGCGCCGAACCCTGGGACACGATCTGGGTTGCCCAGCGGGGTGATACGCTGGATATTCCCTATTGGCCTGACTATGTGGGTGTTTCCGACCAGGATTTTATCTGCCGCTACAGCGACTATAATATTCTAAACATTTCTAAACACAGGCCATTATACCTGGATGTGATTCAGCAAAGCTATGCCTGGAGCTCCCATCCGCTGGACGAATTTATTGTATTCAGTTACGATGTCATTCCCACCAAAAACGATATTCACAATGTTTACGTGGGATTCTGGCTCCACGGGGAAGTGGGCAATAACGCTGTAGGCGACAATTTTATTGACGAACTGACCCTGTTTTTCCCGGAAAAACACATGGCGGTTGCCGAAGACAATATCGGCGGTAACGACGGCACCGCTATTAGCCCCATCGGTATAAAAATCCTGGAGCCGGCAGACACCAGCATGGTTTACACCTTTAAATGGTACGATCACGAAAACCTGGCGGGTTTCGACCGGGATCCGTTGCGCTACCGGGTGGCAATGAGCAGCGGAGAAATCATGCAGAATCGTCCTGACCCCGAAAGAGCACATATTTCCGTTTGCTTCGGACCTTTCGAATATGTGGCTGTGGGCGATACGCTCCATTTCGAAATTGCCGAAGTCTTCGGTTACGGTCGCGACGCGATGTTTGAGAATGCGGATTACCTGGATTTTTTGAAAAGTAAAGAATACCGGGTTCCCTCGCCACCGCCCAGACCACCATTGCATATTACTATTCTCAACCAGGGCGCCCGCATTTCCTGGAAACCGCGATCCGGCGATGTCAATCCCGAGAGTTATCAGGATCCCTATCGCGGCGATGGTGATCCGCAGCCGTTCGAAGGATACCGGCTGTACAAAAGTACCGTAAGTGCTCAGGGACCCTGGACGTTGTTAGCGGAATATGATTTACCGGATGATGATTATGGTCCCAATACCGGTCTGGAATATGAATACACTGATATTGGTCTGCTGAATAATTTTGAATATTACTATAGCATCACCGCTTATTCTAAACCGGATTCGGTAACCCAGTTTCCTTCTCAGGAGTCCGGGGTTTCCATCAACGCCAAAGTGGTAATCCCGGGAACACCTCCGCCGGAAACGGTGGGGCAGGTGGCAGTGGTGCCCAATCCCTACCGAGGGGATATTGCTTACCATGAATTTAACCCGCAATGGGAGAAACCAAGCCATGGGCGAAACTGGATGGAACAGGATCGGCGGATTCAGTTTATTAATTTGCCGGTTTCCTGTGAGATAAAAGTCTATACCCTTGCCGGAGATTTAGTCGATACCATCCGGCACACCAATCCTGACAAGGGATTTGAAGACTGGAACCTCACCTCTTCAGTTGGTCAGGCAATTTCCAGCGGAATTTATTTATTTACCGTGGAAGATTTAAAGACCGGTCGGGTTCAGGTGGGGAAGTTTGTGATCATTAAATAAAACTTGGGAATGTATTCCAAAACAAAGTAGGATTATTGCCATGATGAAGTATGTATTCATTTTTCTAATCATATTTGTTACGCTTAATTTTGCTCAATATGAGCGTCCCGGCAGCACCGATGCCCAGTTCCTGAAAATTGACGTGAGCCCGCGGTCTGCCGGAATGGGCAGCGCTTTCATTTTATAATCCTGCTGCGCTTGCCCGGGTAAAGAACCTGGATTTTGTTTTTACCCACACCGAGTGGTTTGCCGGGATTAAACACGAATTTGCCGCCGGGGTGAAAAACTTTGGCGCTTTCGGCACTTTCGGCTTTTCCGCAATTGCTTTATATACCGATGAAATGAAAGTGAGAACGCCGCTTCAGCCGGACGGTACCGGGGAGACATTTTATGCCGGTAATTATAAATTTGGGATTTCCTACGGACGTTTGCTGACTGACCACGTTTCCTTGGGCGGAACCTTTAATTTTGTGCATCTCTCCTTGTACCAGGATTTCAAGGCAAACGGGATTGGCGGCGATATTGCTGTTTTATACGTTACCAACTTCCGTAGATTTCGTTTCGGAATGAAAATCGCTAATTTTGGCTCGGAAATAAAATTTGTTAATGAGTCCTACCCGCTTCCCACCAATTTTCAGTTTGGGCTTTCTATGAATGCCATTCAAAGCGAGCAGCAGCATTTCCTGGTGAGTTTCTCGGCGATAAAACCAAACGATGGTCAACCATTAGGACAGGTGGGCGGCGAATGGAATTGGAGGGAAATTATTTTCCTGCGGGCGGGTTATCGCTTTAATCATGGTGTGGCAAAATATTCTTTTGGCGGTGGTCTCTACTGGAATATTTCCGGCACCAGGTTGCGCTTCGATTATTCATACAGCGATTTCAGTTTACTGGGCAGTGCCCACAGGTTTGGAATCGGTTTTAGTCTGTAACAGAAACAGCGGTTTTTTTACTCTTACCGGCGGGTAAGCGTAAAATCGGGAACACGTTTTACTTTCGTTAAGCGAGAAATCTGTTCATTTGAACTGAAATATTGGTGCATAGGGAAAGTGGTGAAAAGTGAACAATGCAGATTTCTCGCTTTGCTTTAATGGGAGCTTGCGTATCGCATTTAAAAAACAGGAAACGTCGTGAAAACCCGAGTCAAAAAGTTGTGCACTGTGCTATTTATTTTGAGTATGGTATGCGGGGGAATTTCCCAAACAGGGGAAAGTTCTGTTTACTTTAGTGTTTGGCGCCGAACTGGGCAACTTCCGCGACCCGGCACTGTCGGTGGGTGATACGGTCTGTTTCCGGTTTACCTGCAATGCCACCGGTCAGCAGGGCGTTTTATCCGGGGTAGTAACCGCTATTCCCTGGCCATATTTTCCCGCTACACTCTTTTTACAACCGAACAGCTATATTCCGCTGCCGCCGCAAAATATTTCTCTGAGCTTTAATGCGTTTCATCAACGGGTGATAAACTGGACTCCGCAGCCCGGCGCGATTTATTCGGTCTACCGCTGTTCAATGATCGACACGGTGTTCAACGGGCAGCCCCGCCGGATGTACACCCGCATTGCCGCCGGCATTCAATCCGGCAGTTACATCGATACCACCCTTTCTGTTCAGCCGCACGGCTATGTTGTCATTCCCCAAAAAGCCGGGGTGTACGGTTCCCATTCGGCAGAGGTCGCGGATTTTCCTGCCTCTCCTGGCGGCGTTGAAGCGGCGGTCGCTTACGCGAATCCGCTAAAAGTTGCGATTACCTGGCAGCAGCGCGGAAACACCACCGGGCTTCTCTACCGGATTTTTCGCTCCCAATCACCGGGTGTGCCGGTGGATTCGCTGCATTTGGTTGGCGAATCGACTCACCTGTACTGGTTAGATGCTTCAGTTGTGTTGGGTGCAACATATTATTATCGCGTGGTGGCGGTGAATGCCGCCGGCATCCGGAGCTTGCCTTCTCCCGAAATTTCCCTGTTAGTGGAAATATTTGCCAATGGTCTGCCCGACCTGGATGTGCTCTACATTTCCCGTTCCCCGAAATATGACCGCTACGAAATTGCCTACGACCCGCCGGGGTACAATCCGCATCCCAAACCGGGAACTGAAAACGTAAAGCATTATCCCGACCCTGGCGAATTAATGACCTACACCGCGGTCGTGCGCAATAGCGGCGGGGGAACCGTGGAAGGTTTTAACCTGTTCTGGTACGTCGATTCGCAGCTTGTGCAAGCCGAGACCTACGGCGTTTTGTTTCCGCGGCAGCGGATTTTTGCACACTACCAGCGTCCCTGGAATACCCAGCCGGAAAAGATACGCTGCACCGTGCAACCAATTCAGACAGTAAATGAAATTACTTTGCAGAACAACACCGTGGGAATCCGTTCAAATGCTCTCTCATTTCATTTTTATGCCGAACGAAATATTCTGGATTTGTTCGAATCGCACCAAAATCCTATGGGCTCGTACAGTTTTGAAGACTGGGCGCAGGTGCATGTGAAGCAGATGAAACAGTTTTTTGCCCAGGCGGTTTACCCGGGCGTGACCCCTGCCGGCATCCCGGAAGCCGTTTTCCTGGACACGGTTTCCTATTTCCCAAACGGCAGCCTGCCGTCCGGCGGCACCCACGCACCAAACAGTGTGCTGTGGGATGGGCAGTGGGGATTTACCGGCGATCCGGCTGCAATTAACTATTTTCAAAATATTGTACTGGGACAACAAAACGGGATGGACTGGGCGCTTCTGCACGAATTGGGACACCAGATTGGTTTGATCGATTTGTACAATATGGACGTTCAGCAAAGTGAATTGCAGGTGATTGAACCGCGCACCGGGCAGAAACCGCCGCTCACCCCCATTGCCTGGGATGTGCTGTATTATTGCAGCCGCAGCAACTATATTATGCACTCGAATTTTCAGAACGGTTATTCCGATCATTCCGCCGGCGCATTAAAGCGAAATTCGGGAAAGCGCCGGGGATATTTTGGCGAGTACCTGGCGGATTTGCCTTTCGACAATTCCCTGCTCTTAAAATACCCGGACGGTTCTCCGGTAACTTTTGCAGAGGTTTGGGTGTACCAGGCACAGGACAACGCTATTCCCAACCTGCCCAAATTTCGCGGGCAATCGGATTCACTCGGCGTCTACCGGTTTCCGCACTTTACCGACCCGCTTTACCAGGGTGGCATATACGTGGAAAATCCGTTTTCTACCGCATATAGTATGAGCCCCCATGTGGTGGGAACCAATTCTGTGCTTTTTTTCCGGGTGGCAAAAGGCGACAGCATTGGCTACGCTTTCATGGATATTTGCGATTTCAATGTAGCTTACTGGTCGGGAGATACTGCCTCGGCAGACTATTCGCTTACCATTACCGACTGGTATTTGATGCCGCAGACCGATGTGTACAATTTATTGGGTCAGTCGGTAAGAATCCTGATAAATAGCCGCCAGCCAGCCGGGGAATATTCGGTAAAATGGGATGGTTTGAATGAACAGGGAGTACCGGTTCCCAGCGGAATTTATCTTTACCGGCTGGTTGCGAATGATTTTAACAGGATTCGGAAAATGTTGATGGTTCGGTAAACAACAGAATGTTTTATTAAAACGGTGACACTTTTTTCTGTATGGCAGTTCTTGTTTCAAAACAGAGGTTTGGAGATAGTGAGCAATAATTTTTTTGGATGGGAATGATGAATAACAGATATTTTATTTTTTCGATATGTCTATCGCTGGTGATGGTATGGTTTTCCCTTTTACCGGCGCAATCCGGCTTCCCGGTGCGAACCGAATGGCGCTCTCCGGACAACAGCCGACCCATTACATATTCCCGGTGGAAAGCACAGTGGGATAATATGCCTAAAGTGATGGGCGGCGAAGTGAAGTACCGTTCGCCGGGATTTTACACGGTGCGCCGGGATTCTTTCGTTTTCGGTAACGATTACGCTTACTACAAGGACTATGTCCGGAACAGTGACGGTACCCTGAG
>MVCZ01000021.1 GCA_002049825.1 Candidatus Zhuqueibacterota bacterium 4484_188 | reverse complement strand
TAGCTCTGTCAAAATAAAGGAAAAAGGAGATAGTCATGTGGCACGGTAGAATTAAATTAGTGCTTGGGCTGTGGTTAGTACTTTCCGGAGTTTTTTCTTCTTTTCAAAGTCCGATTAATATGATGATTGTGGGATTTTTAGCTGGGGTGTGCTGCTTCCGCTCTTACAAATTGTGGCAGGCTGCAGCAACAGGCATCATAGGGTTATGGCTGTTTTTATGCGGGTTGAGTTATTTATTCAGCAGCATGGTGGTTCATCTTATGACCCCGGAAAACTTCATCATCTCCGGTGTCCTGTTAAGTATTTTTGGTTTATGGTGCATAATACATCATGCAAAAGAATTAACTGTTAAAACAGCATAACTGTAACAAAATCCCCCTTCGTTGTTTCGAAGGGGGATTTAAATGAGGTTTGATGATGAAGTCAAATAATTTCCAATTAGGCGTAGGTTCTCACAAAGGTAATGATGTGCACCTTACTGTAATTTATGACAGTGTGTCTACAGCGCCTGACTTGCAAACCGGTCAGGGTTTTGCGTGCGTAGCTGAAGTTGGACCCACAACAGTGCTTTTCGATACCGGCAGTGATGGCAGCATCCTTCTGGCAAATATGAGGAAACTGGGGATTGATCCGGGGCAAATACAAATAGTAATAATTTCTCACAACCGTTCCGGTCATGTTGGGGGATTGTACGACTTTTTAGCGGTAAATCAGGATGCGGTCGTTTATGTCCCGGAATCTTTTCCTTTCAGCATAATCGAAAACATAAAAAAAGCCGGAGCAGAGGTCATTCCCATTATTTCTCCAATGGAACTTCAGCCAAATATTTTTACACTGGGAGAATTTACCAGTTATTTCAAAGAACAGGCCATGGCTTTGCGAACCTCGAAAGGTATTGTTGTTATTACCGGCTGTGCTCATCATAGCATCTTAACAATTATGCAGAAGGCAAAAGAAATATTCCCGGAAGAACCCCTTTTCTTAGCGCTGGGTGGATTTCACTTTGGTGGTCATTGCACCATCTTATTGCTGTGAAGAAACCTGCCGGATGCTTTTGAAAAAAGATTTCGGAGAAAATTATGTAGAAATGGGAGTCGGTGGTATAATAATAATTAATTCTATAAAAGAGAACAAACGAAATATCCGAATACGCCGTAAAAAATTAACCGAAGATCATTATCTTTTAATGAAAGCAATAGCTGAACTGGCTTAATTTTTATAATTACTACCTGCGATTGAAAAAAACATATAAAGATCGCAAAGTTTCGGCGATATTTTTTTGAACCTTTCTGGTATTCCACAGAATAATTCATAATTTATTACTGTTATCAGTTTTAATCTGCGTGAATCAGTGGCTATTGAATAATTTCGGATTATAGTTTAATTATTGAATTGTCTTGCAATATTTCTTCATAAATCACAAAAACTATCTTACCGGTCTTCTCGGCAAGTAGTTCCTAACACCTTCTGACATTCCCGGCAAAGCGTTGCTTTCTTTAAATCGATATCTTCCACATAAGTTGAAGAATGCATAACACACTCAAAATTAGTACAGTGAACTAATCCCAGAGTATGACCTAATTCGTGCAGCACTTCTTTTAAGGTGCGTTCATAAAGCAAGCGGTTGTTGGCAGGAAGTCCGTAAAATTTGTTATGTAAGCGGTAGGTGGAAACAATCGCCCCTTTTCCTTCTAACTGAGCCTCTCCAAATATAAAAGTTAAAATAGGAATATAAATATCGACATTGGTTATACCGATAATCTTTTCACCATCGCTTGGTAAATGATTTAATATTTTGGAAAGGATAAAAGTAGAATGATATTGATTTCGCTCTTCCGAATAAAACAAATTCAAATCGATATCGATAGAAATATATGAAAAAATGTACGGCAAACACCGAGACAAATCCCCGGCCAGATTCTGGCAGAAGGGTGGAAAATGATCATTTAAAAATGCCAGGTATATTTTACGAGTCACTTAACGTTTGATGCCATATTTTTTCAATTTATTATAAAGGGTCACTCGGTCTATCCCTAATAAGCCTGCCGCCCGGGTAACATTTCCGTCCACTTCCTTAAACACCTTTTGAATGTGCTCTTTTTCAATATCTGCTAATGTTAAGGCATGAGTGCTATTTTTCTTCTGACCATCCGGATTTAGAGGAAGATCAGCCAGGGATATTTCAGACTTTTTACCGATAACCATCGCCCTTTCTATAGCATTTTCCAGTTCCCGAACATTTCCCGGCCAGGGATAACTAAGCAGCAGTTGCTGCGCCTCAGCGGAAATCCTCTTTTCCGGTTTATTCATGGAACGGGAATATTTTTTAATAAAATGCTGAGCCAGGGGAATGATATCGGCACGACGTTCTCGCAGCGGTGGCAGAAAAATTGTGAATACGTTGATGCGGTAATACAAATCCTCCCGGAATTTTTCAGCCTCAACAAAATTACTTCTTTTCCGGTACCGCTCTCGCCCCGGATAAGCACCGTAGAATCTGTTTCCGCAACAGTACTCACCATTTCGAGTATCCGCTTCATTTCTTCGCTTTCAGCAACAATTTTGTCAGTTTCCGCCAGTTCACTGATTTTTTCCTTTAATTGCAAATTTTCCTCGGTTAAATCTTTCTGCTTAAGCGCATTTTTAACTAAATGCGACAAATCATCCGGGTCGAATGGTTTGGTTACATAATCAAAGGCACCTAATTTCAGCGCCTCCACTGCAGTATCTACCGAAGCATAGGCTGTCATAATGATGATAATTGCCTGTGGAGTAATTTTTTTTATTTTTTTCTGCAAAGTAATTCCATCCATCCCGGGCATTTTAATATCCAATAGAATAATATCATAGGGCCCGGCATGCATTTTATTCAGCGCATCTTCCCCACTTTCTGCCGTCTCTACCTTAAAACCATCCTCTAAAAACCATTCCTTTAAAGAAGCTCTTACCGAAAGTTCATCGTCAACAATAAGTATTTTGTACGGTTTCATATTGTTTCCTTTTCATTCGGATTTTCTGTTATCTGTGGGGACTGAACAGGTAGCTCTATAAAAAAGATTGTACCTTTCTGCTCAGATGACTCTGCCCAAATTTTTCCACCGTGTCTTTGAACAATACCATAGACGACAGTCAAACCTAAACCCACCCCTTTTTGGTCTTTTTTAGTACTAAAAAACGGATCAAAAATTTTATCTTTAATCTCATCCGGGATGCCTGAACCGCTGTCACTGATACTTAATAAAACATACCCCGGTTTTTTTTCAAGATTTTCGGCACGTACTTTTAATTCGCCACCGTTCGGCATCGCCTCCACTGCATTGATGAGAAGTGCCACTAATGCTTGCAAAAACTGGTCGGGATCACATTTAATCTTTTCCGGTTGAATATTAATCTGACTTTCCGCCTCTATCCCGGCAAGTTCGATATGATGGCGCACAATATTCATTGCCCGGTCCACGATCTCTTTTAATGTGCATTCCTGGTATTTGGCAGTGCTTCCCCGGGCAAATGCCAGCAAGTCGCTAACAATTTTCCCACAACGGAGCGATTCGGAACGAATAAGTTCTAAATCTTGTAGATATTTCTCCTTATCTGCGCTGTGTGCAAAATTTTTATCAATTCTTTTTTGAAGAACTTTAGCATAGGTTACAATTCCCGATAACGGATTATTTAGTTCATGGGCAACAGTCGCTGCCATTTTACCTAATGAAGCCATTTTTTCAATCTGGAGCATTCCATGGTGCATCCTTTCAAGCTCCGCAGTTTTTTCATTAACTCTTTGTGCCATTTTATAAGACCAATCCTTTAGCTCATCATAGGCATGTTTTAAATTTCCCGCCATATTGTTAAAGGAGCGGGCTAACATTCCCAATTCATCCCGGCGCTGTGTTTGTATTCGATATTCCAAATCACCCAATGCTAATCTTACCGTCCCCTCCTTCAATTCATTGATCGGGCGGTAGATAATTAAATAAAAAAGCAGGGAAAAAAGAAACATTGCTATAAAAATAAAGACAATCGAATAGGAAAAAACTTTGAAACGAATTTTCCAAACAGCCTGATCTAATTCTTTTAATGACATTCGAACATCCAAAACACCCAGAATTGTCTGACTTGGTTGATGGGCATGACACAACCGGTTACTGCACTCCTGAGCATTTGTAATGGGATTGATCATTCCCATAACCCTATCGCCACCTGTAGTTCGATAAATGCGGGTCTTTTCTTGAATTGGTAATGAAGTAAGTGGTTGATTCGCTGTATGGCAGACAAAACAGGCTTCTGCCTTCATATCAACAACTTTGCCGGATTCTCCTTTCTTCGTTGAAAATTTTATTTCGCCTTTTTTATTGAAGATGCGGATGCTTTCGATTCCGGGCTCGCTGCCGATAAGTAAAATAGTTTGATACAGAGCATCGCGTTCATTGGTTAGCATCAATCTATACAAAGATTTTTTCACCACATCGCTTACAAGATAGGCGCTCCTCTGAACAATATTTTCACTAATTTTTTTCTGCATAGTGGAACAGAGACCGGCATAAAGTCCAAGAATAAGTAAAACCATAAAAAACAATAGGCCGAATAACTTAAAACTTAAAGAATTATAAAATTCTCTTGAATATCTTTTTATTTTTTTTCGCATTTTGACCAACACAATATATCGGATTTCAAATTAAGTTATTCATTTGTATTTCTCAATGCTTTTTTTAAAACCACCTACACAACTACTATTAAACAGAAAACGGAACAACCGGCTTTACCTTAATTTTTACAAAATTACTATTCGCTTCAGATGGAGAATCCTGAAAAACCAAATTGGAGTTTGTTTCATTGAATTCTTGTTGCCCGGGCAGTGGATGGCCCATCCCGACTGCATATCTTTACAACTTATAAAATATGAATTACCAAATGACTTGGCGTTTTTGTTTTATATCTGACAAATAAAGCGAATATAGAACTAACTTTAAGTCGTGTAGATCCAATTAATAATTTTGATGGGAAGACCAAATATTCCCCTTTCCGTTCATACGCTTATCCCAACCATCCAAAGGGCAATAAATACCAGCACCACTGCCAGGATATTTTTTACTTGTTTCTTCGGCAATTTAATGGAAATATGCGACCCGATTTGTTCGCCGACCAGCACCACACTGCACCCACGCCAATGCTCAGCAGCCAGTTAATTTGCCCGGTAAAAAGATGTCCGCTAAAACCGAGCAAACCGGTAAGCCCCACCATCAACAACGAGGTGGCGACTGCTACCTTTGCCGGCACACTGAACCAGAGAATCATAATCGGTATTTTCAACCGCCCGCCCAATCATCCACAGGGCAATCAGCACCAGCACCACTGCCAGCACCTGCTTCACCCGTTTTGCCGGAAGACGGATGGAAATACGCGACCCGATTTGTCCGCCGACCAGCACCACTGCACCCACGCCAATGCTCAGCAGCCAGTTAATTTGCCCGGTAAAAAGATGTCCGCTAAAACCGAGCAAACCGGTAAGCCCCACCATCAGTGAAGAGGTGGCTACCGCCACTTTTGCCGGTACGCTGAACCAGAGAATCATAATCGGTATTTTCAACAGACCGCCGGCTACCCCCAACGCGCCGGACAAATAACCTATGGTAAATGTAATGGGAATAATTGCCGGTACAAAGATGCTGTAGCGGTGCTCACCGAATTCCCGCTGCCAGTAGCCAAAACCCTGCCGCGGTTCGTGAAGTTTTTTCTGTTTCCCCTGCATGCGCAGCATGAATACCGCCGCTATAATCAGCAGTACCCCGAGCGCAATTTTCAGATAGTGGCTGGCAAAATGCACCGCGGTGTAACCACCTACAAAAGCACCGACATCGGTAAAGGTGTCCATGACCACCGCCAACTGCCAGTCCACTAATTTTGCGCGCTGGAAACGGGAGAAAGCGGAAAATCCGGTCACCGTAATCAGGAACAGGCTGGTGGAAGATGCCAGCGGGAAGGCATACCCTAGTGCCAGCAACAACGGCACATAAAATGCCCCGCCGCCCAGCCCAACCGCACTGAGAATAATGCTGATTATGAAAAAGAGGAGAAGAGAAACAATCATAATATTCGATTCCGTAATAAATTGGGCGAATTATTAGTCAGTAATTCTGACATGACATCTATCAAACTCACTAGCGGCAATGAAGCGCCTTGTTAACCCTTGATATTATATTATTGTTCATTAAAACACTCGAAAAGAAAAATACAATCCTATAGCCAAGAAAAACGCCACATATCCAATTATAAGAAATTTTGCAGTGAATATTGCAGCATTATTAGTATTGTCATGTGTAATATATAGCTTGTATGCAATCAAATTTGCTAATGAGCCAAATAAACTACCAAACCCACCGGTATTCGTTCCCCAAAGCAGCGCCTCCCAGTTTGCGGTAAACTTGGCAAACAGAAGGGTTGCCGGAACATTACTCATGATTTGGCTGGCAAGAGCAGAAAACAAGAACACATGCCCGGATTGCTTTATCTCGGATGCCAGAAGAATTTTCATGTTTTCAGCAAGACCGAAAAAGAAGAAAAAGCTAAGCAAAAGTGCATAATCAACACGAAGAGTTTTTCGGTCGAAAAACAGTGCATAAATGACAACCAGAAGACCAGCCAGAACCGGTAATATATGAAGCACGGACAATAGAACTACAATAAGTAGAATTCCATAAATATATGAAGATTTATTTATTTTCCCTATTTCCATTGATTCTTGCATATTGTTCCGGGTTTTAATAATAAACGATGAAATGACCAGAACGATTAGGAAAACCATCGAAAATGGCGCAATAGTTTTGATGAATATTACCGGGTGTAAATCATAGAACCAGTAGATAAAAAGGTTTTGCGGATTCCCGAAAGGTGTTAATGCAGAACCGGCATTGGCAGCTAATGCTTCAAGGATAACCAGAACATCCCTGCGATTTATGTTAAGTGCAAGAGTTAGCGGCACAATCACAATCAAGGCAATATCATTTGTTACCAACATGGAGAGGAAAAATGTTGTTGCCACCAACTTTAATGGAATAGCTTTTCCTTTTTCAATGCTTTTAGAAAACCTTGATATAAACCCACTCTGCTGAAGTCCATTTACGGCAATAAAAAGCACAAACAGGATAAACAGCACCTCTAATTCACGAATTGAGTAGGCAGGAAAATGCTTTGTGTAAGCCGATGTCAGGACAAAACCAACACCAGAGGCTATTAACAGCCATTCTTTCAGAAGGAAATTAAACAATGTGTTTTGAGTCTTCACAAATCACCCAATACCTAACATCAGGGTTAACAAGATTAATATCGTTCCAGATTCAGGTGTTCTTCGTTCCCGGTTAGAAGATTAAAAGATGTGTATGTCAACACGGCAGTTTCATTTTTAACCCGGAACTCTGAACTTTAAACCTCTGAATATCCAACCATTATTTCTCATTCTATTTGTCCGGTAACGCAGTAACGAAATCCCGTGCAGCGTCGCCCCGAAGATAATCAGCTAAACCTAAAAGCCCTTCCACCAGATAGCGGGCTTGAAAGCCCCGGCTCACCAAAAACAGCCGTGCCATAATGGAACGGTCGTAATGGGGGCAGGCGGTCACCACTGGTTTCGTCCGATCCAGCTCATTCAGCCGATTTGGAAGTTCGTTCAGCGGAATGTTTTTGGCAAAACCGAAGTGCCACGCCTGGTATTCCTCACGAAAGCGAATGTCGATGAACTGCACCTGCTCCTTTTTTAGTAATTCCAGCAGTTCCGGGATGCGTATTTTCATCCGGTTGCGTTCTTCATAATCGAAGTTGGTCAGATACTCTTTCAGCTCTTGCTTGTTTTTCACAGGCCGGTTCTCCTATTTTTCAGTCGATTCATTCATGGATTGCTCTATGTTTTCAGTAATGAAGAGTTTGGACTAACTGCCTTTCTGTTCGCTCAACCATTCCTTTAAAATCATTGCTGAACTGAGAAATCCCAGCACTTTTTTTTGTTCATCCACCACCGGCATTTCATAAATGTTCTCTCGAATCATAGTCTCAATAACCGAATCGATGGAATCATCCGGTGAAACGGTCAGGACATGACGAATCATCAGGTCGGCAGCACTCTCCGAAGTAAGCAAGGTGAACAGTTCATGGATACGTGAACTTTCCGACACATGATGCGAAAAGATGGCTTTAAACAAACGTTTCCGGTCAATCAGCCCCTTTAAATGCGCTTCAGGGTCCATGATGCACAGGTGATGGATTCGCGGATATTTCACAAATAACCGAACCATTGCTTCAATGGTAAAGCTTTCATCTATTTTCAATGCATCTTCAAAGGGTTGAAACTCGGAAACTATTTTCATTTTCATGACGATTCTCCTGTATTTGCTGCCTCGTTGGAATTTAGCGGAATTTCACCGGCTTTGCCAATGGCATATTTTACCGAAGGCGGCCCGATAATCTGCACCAACAGGGTGGTAGCGGCAATTACGTTGATTACCGTGTGCCCTAACATAGCTCCTTCGGCTCCGAACTGGCTGAAATGTTGGTAAATATCCAGCGCCAGTCCAATAGCAACCCCTGCCTGCGAAAACAAGGCAAATCCCAGGTATTTTTGCACATTTTTATCAGCCGCGGAAACCCGGGCACCAAAATAGGCGCCAATCCATTTTCCGGCGGTTCTGCCCACCACATACAGTAAGCCAATCATTCCCATCTTCGGCAGCAGTCCCAGTTGCAAACGGGCACCCACAAACAAAAAGAAAAGAATGTAAATCGGCGGGACAAACGCTTTCACAATATCGAAATTCGGTTCGTTGCGGTCGGTATGCATATTGGTTAAAATGAGGCCCAGCGCCATGTTGGTCAGGATCAGGGAAAAATCAAAATAAACCGCCAGACCACTGGCTAACATAATTGCTCCCACATTCACTACTAATTTATCATCTTTTAATTTGATGAACCGCAGCGAATAATCCAGCAAGAAACCGATTGCTCCCCCTAATAATAAGGAACCGAAAATCTCGGTTAAGGGTTGAATCACCATCACCTGGAAATTTAATGGTCCACCCACAATTAGCGGAACAGAGCGCACCCAGTAAGAGCGCCAGCGGTAAGTTCCCGGTCCACAAATAAACCAACCCTGATACGGCAAACATGGCTAACAATCCTTCGGAGAACAAGATAACAAAGAACTGCTTGCCATATTTTTTGAAAATGGATTTTTTTAATTCACCGCCAACCATGAAACCAATAAAAGCCAGCGCCAAATAGGTCAGGGGAGAAAGTGAATCGAGTAACTTCTCCGGGACAAAATGGGTCACCGAATCCCCCAGGACAACACCAATAACAATATAGCCGACTACCTGCGGAATCCCGATTTTTTCGAAAAGTCGACCGAAGGAAAGACCGACGACCAGGATTATGCCAAATAATAAAAGGATATTCATTTTTTAATTCCTTCCGAAAGGTTCCTTCTGACATAAAAACAACATTACTACTGAAATCACTGCTGTCCAAATTATTTTTTCATAAAATGAAGCAGTGTCTGTAAAGGCTTTTCTCCGTTTCTGTATATCGTATCGGCATACGTAATAAGAATCGAATCTTTTTGGTTAATGACAACTTTATCGCGATATTTTTCTCTTTTTCTCAGAATAATTTCATTTTTCCCATATACATCCATCAGGTTTTTAAGATCCCGGAAAATGTTTCCGGCAACCTCGCGGGAATAAATAAGTCGTAAGATTTTCCTGATTTGTTTTAAGGTTTCCACGGAAGACATCGGGACACATCCTCATTTTCCAATTTCGTTTGCTGTTTTTCCCCGGAAAGATTTTATCCGGGTTTTAATCATGGTTTGAATGCTTCTGTTTCGTACCTGCTGCATATACACCTCAATCAACAGAGAAATAAAAATAAATCCAATCAGCAGGTAAATAACAATGGGATTCTTTTCTGCAGTCTGAAAAACAAAAATAATAAAGACAATGAAATTGGTTAAAAAAGCGAACAAAATAATTGTTTTCGATGCGCCGGTTTCTTTGGTGAGGCTTTTTAAATGACCCAGATGAACTGCCGAATAAACCACCAGATACACAAGACTCCCCAGCGATGCAATGCGGGTCAGATTGAGAAAATTGGCAATAAAAAGGATGAGCACAGTGGTGAGCAACAGCCCGCCGGTGCCAGCCCGCCAGAGTTTCCGTTTTTCAAATTCCGGCAATTCCCCGTCTTTTGCCAGCAGATAAGTCATATTGGTGGTGCTGTACAAATTGGCATTAATGCTGGATGCTGCCGAAAGAAGGGCGGTAACTGCAACAATGGTAAAGCCCCATTGCCCGAAAATTGGTTTGGCAGCTTCAGCCATAGCGTAATCTTTCGCCCGAATAATTTCGGCAAGCGGCAAATTGCCAAATACTGCCAGCGCTGCCCCCACGTAAATAATCATTACAATGCCAATGGCGCCGTAAATTGATTTGGGCAGCGTTTTTGGAGGATTGGGCATGTCCTCAACCGTGTTAGTAATCACCCCGAAACCGTGGTAGGCTAACAGACAGATGGCAACAGTACTGAGGGCACCCATGGGGGTTGCACCGCCATTTTTCAATGAAAGTAAAGCAGGATTGAGCAACCAGATACCAGCAACAACAAATACTGCTAAAATTGTAATTTTAATGATGACGATGAATTTTTCAACTTTACCGACAATGTTTGAACCCATAAAATTAATTGACGTCAGAACAACAACCACGGCTGAAGAAAAAATATTGACGCACATAACAGAATTCTGGCAGGAAACCAAAGCCGCCGCGTAGCTGCCAAACGCCCGGGCAACCATTGCCATGACAATTGTCACCGAAAAATAGAGAATAATAGAAAGAACACCGGTGGTGTAACCTGAACCGTAACTTTGCGCCAGGTATTCCACAATGCCGCCAGCGGAAGGATATCGCACTCCCAGCTTCGCATAGGAATACCCGGAGCCGCGTTGATTTTCTTCCAACTTCATCTTAATGTAACGGACCTGCTTTTTCAGTTGCGGGATGAGCACATTTTCCAGGGCATTTACCCGGCTAAAAAATATTAGCTTTTCAGGGTAAAAATGAAGATGGAAATAAAAACCCCAATAAATTTTTCCTGTTTTCTGCTCATATTTTCAAGATCAATCTTGCAATGGAGAAATAAATCAGCAATCCTGTTGCATCGATTACTGTTGTTATCAATGGGCTGCTTACCACTGCGGGGTCTAATTTTAATTTAGTTAGAATAATGGGCAACAAACTACCAAGCAAATTGGAAATAAATATAATAGTGATCATGGAAATGCCAACTACTAGCCCAATCTGACCGCCACCTTTCCAAAAGGTTCCCCACAGAAACAAAATAAGCCCGAGTGATGTTCCCAACATTAATCCAACTATTATTTCTTTTTTTATTACACTAAACCATTTTCCCAGGGTTAATTCTCCAATAGAGATAGCCCGGATTACCATTGTAGCCGATTGTGAGCCGGTATTACCGCCACTGTCAATCAAGACCGGGATAAAAAACGCCAGCGCTACAATTGCTGATAAGGTTGATTCAAAGGCGGCAATTACACTGGAAGAAAAGAAACCAGCTAAAGCCAACAAGGACAACCAGGTAATGCGTCGCCGATATAACCCCCAACTTGAAGTTGCCGTATAGCTCATATCCAGAGGAACTACACTGGCACTTTTATGTAAGTCCTCAGTGACTTCTTCTTCAATAACATCAAGAATATCATCCACCGTAACAATTCCAAGTAATACACCCTTTTCATCGATTACCGGCAGTGCAGTTAAGTTATAGTGCTTCATCATCCGGGCTGCTTCTTCCTGATCTTCGGTTGCATTTATAGCAATAAAAGACCAATCCATAATAGATTTTACTGACGCTTTAAGATCAGTTAATATTACTCGGCGTAAGGGGATATCATCAAGCAATATTTCATCTTTATCGGTTACATACAGCATGTCTAATGTTTCTGCATCTCTACCAGATTTACGAATGTGTTTCAGGGCCTCTTCAATAGTCCAGTTTGGCAGAAGTGCTACATAGTTCGGAGTCATCAAGCGCCCGGCACTGTCTTCCGGATAACCCAGTAGCCCCAAGGTCTCTTTACGATCTTCAGGTGTTAGCAATTTTAACAACTGCTGGGTGATTTGACCGGGCATATCTTCAAAAAGTTCAGTCCGGTCATCAGGGGATAATTCGGAGATGATCTGTCGAATATTTTCATTACTTAATTGTTCAACGAGTTCCTGCTGAACATCCGGTTCAATTTCACTGAAAATCTCGGCAGCATGTTCCTTGTTTAATAGCCGAAACACAATAACCCGGTCAGACTCATCCAGAGTTTCCAGCAAATCTGCCACATCGGGCAACTGCCAATTTGCCAATATATCCTTCAGGGTTCGCCAATCTTTCCGATCAATTAGTTCTTTAATTTCCGGGAATAATAGTTGTTTTAACATCATGCATCTCCTTCGCTCAGCCGGTCATCATTTCTTTTCAAAAATATAGCAAAAAATTGACCCACAAAAACAATGTTAAAAAAACGAGGAAAGCAACTATCGCTTTTTTCATTATCAGCACTTACTGTACCTTCACAAGTGAAAAATTCCGGTTTCATTTGTAATGAAAAAATCGTTACTACTCAGACACTCAGAATTTAACCGCAGAAAACGCACCCCGTAAAACACGGCAGGAAGAACGCAGAGATTTCGTCCAGTAATTTAATTTTAAACATTAAAAATTTAGATATTAAAGGTAATCGAAAGAATAATATCATAAATAGTTTATGTTTTTTCCTCTGCGTCCTTCGCGCTCCATGCGGTGAGTAGTTACAAAAAATCTATATATCACCGAAAATCCCGCCAAAAGTGACAAAACAAGGAACTTTCGATCAAAGAAAGTTCCTTGTTCCCTTATGACTCGTTTATATCCGATCGTTTGTTAAAGTTACCTGGTCCCAAATGATCAGGCTTCGGTGCAATCGATGCACACCTTTGTATCGCCTTCTACCCGACCGTATTCTTCCACCACCATTTCGCCGCATTCTTCGCACACAAAGCTGCTGAAACTGTGCGGCGGCTCCTGATACTGGTCGTCAAACTCTTCAGAAATGTTCAGCAGCATTTCATCCGGA
>MVCZ01000202.1 GCA_002049825.1 Candidatus Zhuqueibacterota bacterium 4484_188 | reverse complement strand
ATCATCAAAAAAGAGCGAATTGACCTAATTTTCATCTCTTCGCCGCCGCACTCGGCGCAACTCATCGGCTGGTGGTTGAAACGAATCTGCGGCATTCCCTGGGTTGCCGACCTGCGCGACCCCTGGACGGAGATACGGTATTACGAATTTGTCCGGCGGTGGAAAATTGCCTGCCGTTTGGATAGATTCCTGGAAAAAAAGGTCCTGCAAAACTCCGATTCGCTAACCACCGTTAGCCGGTCCTGCAAAACTCCGATTCGCTAACCACCGTTAGCCGTGACCTGGCTCATTCTTTTGCCGCAAAATCAGGGCAGCCGAACGACGCCAAATTCTTTGTTTTGCCCAATGGATATGATGAAGCTGACTTTGAGCATTTAGCATACCATCCGGGTAAATCTTTCACTATCCTTCACACCGGAAATATGCAAGCTCATCAGAATCCGAAAATTTTATGGCAAGTATTAAAGAGAATGATCGATCAGGAGCAGCAATTCCGTAAAATCATCCGGGTGCGGTTGGTGGGCAAAACCCACCCGGACATCGGGGAGGAAATTACCCGATTGGGTTTGAATGATGTGGCGACATTTGATTCATTTAAACCACACAAAGAAATATTACCGCTGATGAAAAACGCGGATCTGCTGCTGATGGTTATTCCAAAGGTGGAAAGGAACCGGGGAATTGTGACCGGGAAATTTTTTGAATATTTAGGAGCGAACCGCTCTGTTTTTATTATTGGACCACCGGACAGCGAAGCCGGAAAAATTCTGCAATCCCTCCGATCAGGGCAAATTTTTGATTATGAAGATGAAGAGAATTTAAGAAGTTACCTGGAGCAAGCCATTCAAAGCTGGCGAGGGGGAAATCACGCATTTAATAATCGCCCGGCGGTGGAAATATTTTCCCGGAAAAATCTGTCCCGCCAATTGAGTGAGATATTTCTCCGGATTATCGATGGACTTAGGGAAAAAACCGTCTAAGAGGGAAACCGAATTTATGACTGCCAATCGGGCATTTTCTGTTAAACATTGATTATTAGCATTATCAGAACTCTTATTAGCCAGACGTCCAGTAACCAGTAACAAGCAGCCAGTAACATATTCGATGCCAAATTACACACCGGCAATGGTGCGCAATTTCTGAATATTCTTCTCTTCTCCGATGACAATCAGTTTGTCATTTGCCTGGATCACTGTTTGGGAACCGGGATTGTAGGTAAATTTCCCGTCCTGGCGAGAGATTGCCACCACAATGATGTTCAGTTCCCGGCGGGTGGGCGATTCCGCCAGTGTTTGTCCCGCCAGGGTGGATTTTTCGGCGACCACAATTTCCTCGATGCTCAGGTCAAATTTCCGGTCACGGGCGATGATGTCGATAAAATCGACCACGCCGGGACGCAGCAGTACCTGCGCCATGCGGTGACCGCCGATTTCGTAGGGTTTCACCACCCGATTGGCGCCGGCTTTCAGCAGTTTCGACTCGGTTTTTTCTTCCACCGCCCGGGAAACAACGAAAATTTTGGAATTCAACACCTTGGCAGACAAGGTAGTAAACACATTCTCCGCTTCGGTGGGCAGTACCGCAACCAGCCCCCTGGCGAACATGATTCCAGCTTGTCGCAGAACCTCGTCATCGGTGGCGTCGCCCTCGACAAACAGATAGTCGGTTGCGCCCAGGTTTTCAATTTCCGCCGGGTGATTCTCAATGACCACAAAGGGCGCTTGCTGCTTGGCTAATTCCTGGCAGATTCTTTTGCCCATACGACCGTAGCCGCAAATAATATAATGATTCCGAAGTTGGTTAAGTTTCTTTGTCATTCTGCGTCTCCTGAAAACATAGGCCTCAACAAAAAACTGTATGACCCGCCCGCCGGCATAAGCAATGGTTCCTACCCCTGTTACAATAACAAAAAGAGTAAACAGCTTACCCGGGTTAGAAAGCGGGTGAACCTCTTGGTAACCGGTGGTGGTAATGGAGATGATGGTTCACTCATTGTGCCTATTGTAAATTGATTGGTTATTTTTTACCCGCTTTGCCGTGAGAAAACTGCCGTATAAACCAATCGAAATCCCCATCACCAATCCGGCGATAACGTCGGTAAAATAATGGTACTGCCCGTAAACGGTTGCCAGGGACAGGGCAATCACAATGGGAAGAAAAACAGCGACCGCCACTTTCGGTTTGAAACGCCACATAAAAAGCAGAATGACCACGGCAACCCCCACGTGCGAGCTGGGAAAAGCGCCGCCGCGGAATCCGGCATGGGTCATAAACTCCCGCAGGTAGTGGGCAAAGAACAAGCCCCGGTACTGAGCTGTAATCTGGTCGGCGATGAAGAACCGCGGTCCGGCAACCGGGAAAAAAATAAAAACAAAATAAGACAGAAAAAAGGTGATGGTCACGTAATGCATCAAGTTCTCATAAAGCAGGTATTCCTTGCGAAAATAAAAAATAAGTCCCGCCAGCGGAATGGTAATCCAGTACAGGCTGTAGGAAACCTGCATGAATTCGGTCAGAGGCGGTTTGACAAATTTTTGCACCCAGATGTTGGACACTTCTCCAAATACCGCGCTCTCGAATCTAAGAATAACCGGATCGAACTCCTGAAAGTGGATGGTGTGCAGAAACGGTTTCACCTGCAGGTATAAAAGCGGTAGAATGGCGATGATGTAACCGTAGCGGACAAAATGCGCGATGGCGCTTTTCTGGCGGTCAAGCATGGGAATAAAAGTAAGCACCGCCGCGATGTAGACAAAATTTAGCAAAACCAGCAGATACCAGTAAGAGGAATTCCGGTGGAAAAAAATCAGCAAACAATCGCCAGCGTTAAATCGTCGGGGAGATCTTTTTGTGCACAAAAATTTCTAACTTCCTGCAAAAGGAGCGTGCGCAATTTTGTTGGCTTTTCTCCGTAATGTTTTCTCAGGAAATCAATCAGTCGTTCATCACCGAATTCTTCTCCCAGGCTGTTTTTCACTTCGGTGACACCATCAGTAAACAACACCAGGTAGTCGCCGGACTCCAGCGTCACCTCTTCCTGATGGTATTCCTGGTCTGCCAAAAAACCCAGAACAATTCCACCGCTGGTCAGCCGCTTCACCGAGAGGTCTTTATGCAACAAGATAGGCGGGTTGTGCCCGGCATTGGTGGAGGTAAACTGCCGGGTTTCCTTGTTGATTACCCCGAAGAAAAAAGTCACGTAGTAACCCTGGGCGGTGGTTTCGGTCATCAGGTTGTTCAGGCGTGCCACGACTTCCACTACCGGGTAGATTTCTTTCAGCAGGCTTTTGAATCCGGCGTACAACACCGCCATCAGAATGGAAGCCGGTGCTCCCTTTCCGGACACATCTCCGATGGCAATGCCCAATTCCGACTCTCCGGTGCGAAAGATATCGAAAAAATCTCCTCCCACGTAGCGCGAAGGAATGGTAAGAAAGCTGGTTTTAAATCCCGGCAGGCAGGGCGGACGCTCGGGCATCAGCGCCTTCTGGACTTTGGAAGCAACAATGAGTTCGCTCTCCAGGCGTTTCTTCTGGAGCGATTCTTCGTAGAGCTGGGCGTTCTCTATGGCAACCACCGCCTGGCTGGCAAAGGTTTCCAGTAGTTCAACGTCCATTGGCGTAAAATGGTTTAAACGATCGCTCTCCAGCGCCATCACCCCGATAGCTTGCGAACCGTTCAGCAGGGGGATGGTCACCTGGGAACGGGTGGAAGAGCGAACCTGGTAGTACAGCTCATCTTTCTGCACATCGTTCGTGACTCTCATTTTTTTGTTCTGAATGACCCACCCGTAGCTGCCCTGGTCAACTTTCAGCAGCAACTTGTCCAGCAGATTTTCATCGTAACCGCGGGTTACTTGCCGGCGCAAGACATTTTGTTCGCGGTCAATCAGAAAGATACCGGCTGCATCGTAACTCACCAATTGTTTCATTGAATCCACAATGGTTTCCAGCACTTCGTTCAGATGGAGTGTGGCGGAAATTTTCCTGCCAATCTCCAGCAGCAAATGGTTTTGCAGGGATTTGCGTTTGACTTCGGAATAAAGCAGATCGTTTTCCAGCACATCGGCGGTTTTGTTAAAAATGTGCACTAACTGCTTTTTCAGACTGCGAAAATGCAAATAGTAAGCGAACTTTCTATCGAATAAAAGAAAGCCAATGCTACCCTGGTAACTTTGCAGGGGGAAAAAATAATACAGTTCATCCGTTTCCGGGATTACCGCCAGCGCCGGCTGCTCGATTTTTGCTTTATGCAATTCCAAAAAGTCTATTTGAGGTTTCGATATATCCGTTTGCATTTTTTCGCTGGCAAGACTTATTAATTGGGAAACTACCAAGGAGATAAACACCGCCGGCGCGGGATGGCGAATACCCGGGATGATCTTCAGGAGATAGTAGCAAAACAAGAAGAAAAGAAGATACAGGAAAGCTGTTAGTACAACCCGAAAAAGTTTCTTGAGCACCGGACGAATATTCACCTGACCACCTTCCTTCAAATAACGCTAAATATAGTAGCACACCTCTTTTGAAATCAAGAGGATGTAAATTCTGTTTGTAACATCTTACTGATTGGATGGCGTTGAAGATTTTCTTGGAAGTCCCGGCGCGCTTTAACCTCAACCCTATCCCCTAAGAATTTAGTTTGTATCTCAAAAAAATGACCAAATATATCGAAATCAAAGGCGCCCGGCTGCACAACTTGAAAAATATCGACCTCCGGATTCCCCGCGGTGAGTTGGTGGTTGTCACCGGTCCCAGCGGTTCGGGGAAATCCAGCCTGGCGTTCGACACGCTTTACGCCGAGGGGCAGCGCCGTTATGTTGAGTCACTGTCCGCCTATGCGCGGCAGTTCCTGGAGAAAATGCCCAAACCGGAAGTGGATTACATCGGCGGCATCTGCCCGGCAATCGCCATCCAACAGAAAGCGCCCTCGGGAACGCCTCGTTCCACGGTGGGCACGGTCACCGAAATTTACGACTACCTGCGGCTGTTGTTTGCCCGCATCGGCGATGTTTTTTGCCACCGCTGTGGCAGTCCGGTAAAAAAAGACCAGCCGGACGACGTAATTGCTGCCATAGAAGCGCTGCCCCCGGAAACACGCTTTTACATCACCTTCCCGTTGCCGGCAGATGCCGGCGAGAAATATCGCGATTTGCTCCTGTCCCAGGGATTGCTGCGAGTCTGGCAGAATGGGCAATTGCTCGATCTGCGCAAAGATGAAATGAAGCAGGGGAGCGGCGAG
>MVCZ01000020.1 GCA_002049825.1 Candidatus Zhuqueibacterota bacterium 4484_188 | reverse complement strand
TTCCGGCTTTTGAGTTCAGGGTGCCGTCGTTGTTTAAAATATTTATTTGCTCAAGCTGGTGGCGCTGCCCGATCAGAAAGTCGTTTGGGTCGTGCGCCGGCGTTACCTTCACCGCGCCGGTGCCGAATTCCAGGTCAACCTGCCGGTCTGCTACTACCGGGATTTCCCGGTTCATTAACGGCAGAACCACGCTTTTGCCAATCAGGTGTTTAAATCGCTCGTCATCGGGATGAACCGCCACCGCGGTATCGCCCAGCATGGTTTCAGGGCGGGTGGTGGCAACTACCAGGTTGCCGTCGCTGTCTTTCACCGGGTACTTGATATACCACAGGTGACCGGTCAATTCTTTGTATTCCACCTCTTCGTCCGAGATGGCGGTGCCGCAGCGCGGGCACCAGTTAATAATGTATTTGCCTTTGTAAATCAGTCCCTTGTTGAACATGCGGATGAAAACCTCGCGCACCGCCCGGGATAGTCCTTCGTCCATAGTGAAGCGTTCCCGGCGCCAGTCGCAGGAGCAGCCCATTTTCTTGAGCTGAAAAATAATCCGGTTGCCATACCGTTCTTTCCACTCCCATACTTTTTCCACAAAAGCTTCACGACCCAGGTCGAAACGAGTCTTACCTTTTTTACGCAGTTCCTTTTCTACCACGTTTTGAGTGGCAATTCCGGCATGGTCGGTGCCCGGCAGCCAGAGGGTTTCATATCCCATTTTTCTCTTGAAGCGGATGAAAATGTCCTGGATGGTATTGTTGTAAGCGTGTCCCATGTGCAGCGGTGCAGTCACGTTGGGCGGTGGAATTACAATCGTGTAGGGCGTTTTATCAGGATTTACTTCAGCGTTAAAGTATCCGTTTTTTATCCAGTTTTGGTACCACCTGTCTTCTACTGTTTTCGGATCATAGACTTTTGGTATTTCCGGTGCTTTTGTTTTAGTCGGTCGCTCAGCCATAAATTGTTCCTGTCTTTACCTGCGTGAAATAGTTAAACGTCTTTTTGGTTAAGAATATTCCATAAAAACTTTAGAATTTAACATAATGGTAATAGTGATGCAAAACCTCAAATAATAATTGTTTGGGGCGCTAACCGGTGGTATACGTTCTAATGCTCTAACCGGGATTTTTTATTTGCCCCTGATGCTCACGGATGAACATTGATAAGATTATGAATGATGAAACATTCTGTGGAATGCCCGAAAGGTTCTAAAAATTAAAGTAGAGGAGTGTACTTACTTCGGGAAAATCTGGGTATAAAACGTCAACCGCCAGCCATTAAAGCTATTGTGCCGGTTTCTGTTTTCTGCGGTATAGAATTCGAAAATGAACAAATAGTTGTACCTGAGGCGATGTTCCGATAAGCCAACTGAGAAACGATACAGGGTGTGATCCGGTAAGTAGCGCGGTGAATACATGTTCTGCCGGAAATCACCAATATTTATCCCGAGCAAGAAATGATGGATACTGTTCAATTGCCAGTCGGTGCCCAATTTCAAAAGAAATTGGTTTTGCCGGAAATCCCGGAAGACCTGGCTCTGGTAATCATCATAGATATTGCGTTCCTGCAGAAAGCCGGCTTGCACTGCCAGCAGAATCGGTTTTTCAGTGCGAAATCGGCGGGAAATTCCGGCTTCAACGGAAGGGCGCTGGATTTTCCGCCGGGTAATTAAGATGGCAAGAGCAGGATGCTTGTTGAAACCTGAACGATATTCCCAGCCGAGTCGTATGCCGGCGTTCCACCGGTTTTGCCTGCCGCGATAGCGTCCTTCGTATTCCACTGAGTAGATATCCTCGAACCAGTCCGAGTCTGATCTTATTTTGCTGGTTTTATCAAATCCGTCCAGCGTTCTGTTCTCATAATTAAACTGAAACAGGTGGCTCAATGCACTGCCGGTGTTTGCCCTGGAAAAGGAGATGTTGGCGCGGTTATTAAAATACTTATCATAATGGGTCAGTTTGCCGGTTCTTCTCCAGAAAACATCTTCGCTCCAGCGGCGTTTTATCAATGGAGAAATGCCATCAACTATGCTGGTTTTAAGCTTAATTTCATCCTGGATATTTTGGTGGGCGTAGTATCCGCCTAAGATAAAATTTTTACCAAAATTGAAGGCAAATGCCAGTTGAGCGGCAAAATCCCGGTGCAGCACCCGTGCCCGGGTGTACTGCTTTTTTATTGCCTGCGAAATGTGGTAAAAAAGCCCACTGCCCAGGCTGAAACGGTCGGTAAATTGATACTGATACCGAACAGTCACCATCGGACCGTCGGCGTTCATCTGACCAATGGTAGTGTCGGCAATCAAAATCGGATCGTCCCCATAAGGCTGCGGTTCCAGGACATACGGTAAATTTGATAGCCGTTGAAATTGGTAATTCACTTTCCCCCAGAAAGTCTGTTTATCGGACAGCGTCTTAATCCCTTCGGCATGAAATTGATAGTAATGAATTCCATGGGGATCGTACTCCCTTCTTAAATCACCTTGTTCGGACATACTACTGCCGGACATTTTCAACCATGCCCGCGGCTCTGCCTGCATCATAAAAGCAGCGTTGCCGGTCTTGTGGAATAGATCGAGCTGATTTTCCCGGTGATTTAAAATTAAATCAACGTTTCCCATCGATTGCGTGCGAAAGTCCTGTGCAAAAACAGATAAATATAATTGAGAAACAAAAATGGTCACGAAAAAGATGAACGGAATTTTATGTTTCATATTTTGTAACTCCTTGTCGAACAACCGGCTTTACTGATAACCTGGCGTTGGACCATTCGTTATTTGGAAATCATTTGTGCTGTTATTGGTATCCTGGAACGGATTGGCGCGCTGGATGGTTTTCCCGCTGTATTTTTGTAAACCGCCGCCGGCTTTGCCGGTGTCGATACGGTAGGTCAGCCCCTTGGCGGTGCTTGCCGATCCGTATTCCACACCATCGAGAACGGTACTAATCGGAACATTACAGTACAGCCGGTCGCCGTGACTGGTTGAAACCATGACCACTTCGTAACTGCTGCCGTCAGCCAATACAACTGCATCGCAGCCCAGTCCGATATAAAAATCAACCCCAATATTGGGAATAATATTCAACAAATTCGGAACATCTGGATTGTCGTAATCATTGCGATATTGGTTAAAAAACTCGAAATCGGCATGGGAAAGATCCACCGCATTCGTGACGGTTTGACTGTGGTCGTATGCATCGGTGGCGATGACGATGTATTCGCCGGGTTCTAACGGATAATCGTTCCCCCCGGGTGTACCGGGAAACTGGTAGGCATAGACGTTTTGCACATAATCCACCGTGTCCATCAAAACCCGAAACTCCGGGGATGTCCGGCAACGGGTTAAAATCATTCCGTCCAGGTACACGGTTGAATCGGCGCGGTTGAATAATTCAATATATTGATCATAGAAAAAATAAATATTATTCTGCGGTCCCGCGTAATAGATTTCATTAATGAGCACCGGTGCCAATTGAATCGGGCTGAGATAGATGGTGTCCACCACATCGGTTACCGAGATAATCGAAACAGTTCTGCTGCCCAGCAGTGCAGTTCCGCGGCTAACCGGGTAATGGGCATCCAAACGATAATTGGATGCGATGACACCCTCAATCACAACTTTACCACTATCATCCGTCCGGAAGGTATAGTTTTTGACATACTCGGTGGAGTTGGCATTCAGGGTGGCACCGGCAACCAGGGAGTGGCGGCTGGAATCGGCAGGGTTGTATAAACCGGTGGTATCCACTACCACGACGGTATATTTTACATCGGTATCTACCTGAACCGGCTGTTTCGGTGTACAACTCTGAATGAACCAAAAAACTATCCAGACCAGCAAAATGCTTTCGGTTAGTTTCCACATGATTATTTCCCTGTTTTAAAACAAATGATGAGCGATGAATTTGGCAAAAGGCAACGCTCTCATGCTAAATTCGATACCGTAAAATATCTCCGGGTTTGCCGCGTGAAGAATATCTTTTTTATCGGTATAATAATTTCGAGAATTAAAAACATTATTGAGAAAGAGTGATATTTCCATTCCTTCGTAAATATTTTTGCTGACGGTGAGATTAAAATAAAAGGTGGATGGGTAGCGAAAGGTAAGCAGATCAGTTGGTTCAAAATTTGCCTTTAAGCCCCAGGATTCCGCCTGACCGGGAGAAAGCGTATAATATTTGCCGTTTTCGTAGTACCCGGTTGCCCGGCGAAAACTTTCGGGGTAGTCGGCGTACAGGTAGTTTTCATAGGCTTTATGATACATAGTAAAGGTGAGCCAGATGCCTAATGGTTTATTAATGTAATCGATGTTGTAATTCAAGATCAGCCGTTTTCGCCAGCCGCTAAAAGGAGGGTAGATGGGAAACAAATCATGCTGCGTGGTGTCGCTGCCGGAAACCACGGTAATTTGCCGGGGACTCGACACGCCGAGCGATGGATTAGAGCCGTATCTTTTAAATGTGTAGGAACCGCTGATTCTGAAAATCATATTAAGCCAGGGGATTCGCTGTGTTTTCAGCACGAGTTCAAGCCCCTGCCGCTTGACCCATCCCAGGTTTTGAACCACATGATAATCAGACAGCGTTAAATTTTCTTCCGATTCCAGTATTTTCCCCTCGGGCGAGGGCCAGTTCGGCCAGGAATAGACCCGCCTCACGTAGGGAAGATGCACACTTTTGGGTGTGTTTTTGGTTTCCTGCTGAAAACCGTTTAAACTCAGCCCCACATTTTTGATTTTGTAATCGAGTGAGAGTTCAAATTTTTTCTGGGTGTACCCCTGGAGATTTTCGTTATTCAGGTGATATACATAGGTTGTAATCAGAGTGTCCAGCCCACCGCGTCCGTACTCCTGAACATCCACATACACCGGGTCAGGGTAGATACTGGCTAAAGCCGGCGCTTTGGAGGAAATTCCGTAGGAGCCGCGGATTTGCAGATTGTTTCGCAGCTTCAATTTGATGCCTGCCCGGGGGTTCCAGAAGGTGCCGTTCTGACTTTTGACGATATTTTCGCCGCCGAATCCCTGCGGGTTGTAGGCTTCGCCCCGCAGTCCAAGTGTCAGGGTAATCGGAACAAAAATTTTGCGGGAAATACGGTCTTCCAGGTAAATACTCAGTTGGTTAAAACTGGGCACCTCGTCGAAGGAACGCGGTCGCAAACCCGATTTAATGGAAATGGGAAACAAGGGATCGAACTGTTTTCCTTCGCCTTTATTGCCGTCGTACAGGTATTCCGAACCTGCCAACAGGTTATGAATAATTCCATGATGAATGTAGCGGTACCTGAAGTTGAATTTCAGACCGGCATTATATTCTTTGCCGGTGGTGGTAATCCGGTAAGAATACGAACTGGCGCGAAACACGCCCTTCTGGGTGCCGTTTACCCGGCGATCGGTTACGTAGGATGGATCGATTACATTCAGTTTGCGTTTGTAACTTTTCCGGCGGGTGTAATTGATAAATCCCCGGAAATACAACGAAGATTTGCGGTTAAATTTGTAAGTTGCCGTTTGTCCGTAAGTAATTTTATAGTCGTGATTGTATGCCACCGTCGCCAGCGGGTCCTCTTTTACCGAATAATCTTCGAAGAAACGAGTGAAACCGGCTTTTTCTTTCAGGAGCAATTTTTTGCCCATCAGTTTGTGGGTAAAAATACTTTGCAGGTTCAGGCGGTACACTTCATCGCCGTCCAGACGCAAGTCCCGCAGGCTGTAGGCGTTGTTGATATTAAAATTCATAACGGTGTTTTTTCCCAGGTCAAATCCACCGCCGAAATTGACTTCCCGGGTATCGGGATTGTTTTTTGCTTTTAAGCGCAGTGGGTCGGCAGAAGATTTGGTTTTGACTTTCACAATTCCGCTGGTTACATCGCCGTATTCCACCGAAGGAACACCGGCAATCACTTCTACTTCCTTTACATTGTCTGCCGGGAGAAATCTGAGATCAATGCCGGTTTCAGCGTTCGATTTGACATTTGTACCATAACCAACGCCGTCGCCGGTATTCAGATTGGCATTGTTGGAGAGCGGTATGTCATCCACAATCACCCGTGTTCCGAAAATGTCCGGTGTGTCTGTGGTGCCTTCGGTACTGGCACCGCGCAGGGCAATGTGCGACTGGGACTGCAACCCCGGTTGGTTCTTCCGCTCAATCCCGGGAATCAGGTCCAGGATGTCGCCCAGGTTGGTTGCCTGCATGTGCTCGATCTCGCCTGAAGAAATTTTGTGGATGGTTTCGTGTGTCTCGGGAATCAGGTCGCGCTCGGCGGTAACGGTAATGCCGCCGATGGAAAAATAGAGATATTTCTCGGGATCACCGGGAAGCATCTTCAGGGTAATAGTGGAAATTTTTTTAACCCGGATTTCGACCGGATCGCTGACGCTGCTGTAATAATTACTTTTTAAGCAGATTAAGCTATACTTTCCAACCGGGATGTTGGGAATATTGAAGGAACCGTCTTTTGCGGTGTGGGATGAAATTGTAGTGCCTTCTATTTTGAGCAACACATTTGGCAAAGGCTTTTCGGAGTTAAAATCGATTACCGTGCCATTCAGTGTTCCGGTTTGTTTCTGGCTGAATGCCGAACTGTTAAGTAAATAGGACTTTTTTGCTCGTATGGCACAATCCGAGATTGAAATAATCAAGAGCATTCTCAAGGGCAATTTAGATGCTTACCGAATTCTGGTTGAACGGTATACCGACGATATCATGACGCTTTGTTTTCGTTATTTGAATAACCGGGAAGAGGCGGAAGATGCGGTGCAGGAAGTTTTTATCAAGGCGTTCCAGGCGTTACCTTCCTGGGAACCCAAGGCGCAGTTTAAAACCTGGTTGTTCCGCATCGGGATGAATCACTGCCTGAATATTATCCGTCGAAGACAAAAGGTAAGTTTCCAGCCGCTGGAAAAATCCGACAGAAATGAGTCCGGTCACTCGGAGATAGATTATCCCGCACCGGAGGTGAGCCCGGAGACGCAATTGATCAACACCCAGGATACTCAACGTATTCAGCGGCTGATCGGACAGTTGCCGGAAAACCAGCGGCATGTGATTATCCTGTATTATTACATGGAACTCTCTTATCTGGAAATTGCCGAGGTGTTGGATACCAGCCTCAGTTCGGTGGAATCGCGAATTTTCCGGGCAAAAAAATCGTTGGCAAAATTGCTCGGCGGAAAACCGGAAAAATGAGCGAATTACCAGCAAGTTTTTTTTAGTCGGATTGTTAAATAAATATATCGCTATTTGGGAGGAAATGATGAAATTTCGAATTATTAGTAGAGAAAAAGACCAGGGGCAATACGATTGGGTTTTCGATTATTTTGATGAACGGCAGAAAGTGAGTGCCCCGCCGTATCTTTGGACCAGAATTCACACCCGGCTCCGGCAAAATTCGGATTGGATTACCGGAATGCTCCTGCGCAGGAAATTGTATCGGGCGCTGAAAGTTGCTTTTCCGCTCATGCTGCTGCTGGTTATTGGTTCCGGAATCTTTATCGGTAAAGAACTTTCGGACAATTTCTGCACCCGGATTTATCCCTGTTCTGCTTCTGCCGGTGGAAGCGGTTCAACGCAGGAAATTCCCTTTGAGACCGGGTTTTCGGACGAATCGGTAGATATGCTTAGCATGAGCAAGTATCTGAATAATTTCAACGGAGGTGGATTTTAACGTGTGGAAAAAATATTTTTATATTTCCCTTATTTTTAATATTATTGTAATCAGCACTTTCCTGATTTTTTCTTTTCTGGTTCCTTCCGAGTCTTTGCCGGAAGTAAAAGCAAAAAAAATATATAAACATCCGTTAACACCTGCCCAGAAAAAAAAGTTGGATAATTTATATGCCCAACAAAGAAATGAACTTATACCCATTCAAGTGAGATCAACCGAAAAGCGGTTACGATTTTGGAAGGCACTTATGGCGGAAAACCCGGATTCGACCCAATTGCTCTCAATATTGCAATCCTTGCGGGTCGAAGAACAGCAGGTGCGTGAAATCCGGAATCGCTACTACCTCCGGAGGAAACTGGTGCTCACCCACGAACAGCGTCAGGAGCAGATTTTGCCCATTTACCAAAAGATGGAATCCTACCTGACAAAATTGAAAGCGGAAAATAGATAAAGCTTGTGCAGTTGTATTTGGCTTGCGATCCGGTAGCTGTCGGCGAATGTCCTTTTTTATTGGCGAACGATTTTTCAACTGCGTTGTCTACCGAGTTCAAATAATTCCCCATGTTTTTCCAATCCGGTAGACAACGGGGTTCAACCCCGTTGGAAACATTCCGTGGGCAGGGAACGATTTTCAACCCTGGCGCCAGGTGTCGTAAACGGGAGTTTGCTCCCACGGTGCAATAAAATATTAATTTCCTTGAATTTGCCTGTAAGGATTGTTCTTTTTAAAAAATCGATATTAAAAATTGCAAGAGTTTCCTTACCTGCAATTGTTTATTACATTTCTATGATTTATAGCGAAAGTGAAAGGAAAAAATGATACAGGAGGTCATCATGCAAAGTAAAATCTTTAAAGGACTACTTACCATACTCATTTTGTTCTTGATGTCGGTGCAGTTCGCGCTAGCAGGCAACCGTGGCGTGATTAAAACCATCCCTGCGATATTGGTGGAATCACTTTTGCTGACGGGTATCTCTGGTTCAGCAATTATTACGGATCGACTCCCGAAGGTGTGCTGACCAAAATCGATACTGCAAACGGAACGCCACAGGCAACCATTGTCACTCAGGGCGAACAGCCAATGGGGGTGGCTTTCGACGGTCAATTCATCTGGTGCGCGGAAGATTCGGGCTACGGCAATACCCGCGACGAAATTTACCAGTACGACCCGGTTACTTTAACTTACACTGGCACGTTCATCCGCAATCCGATAGACCGGCCGCGGGATATGACCTGGGACGGCCAATACCTCTGGCTGGTTAAATACAATAGTACCAACAGCGAGATTTACCAGATTGACATTAGCGGCGGTACGCCGGATATCTTCCTGCCGGTTACTTCGCTGGATTTCGGTCTGGTTTCGGTGGGCGATACGCTAACTTACTCTTTTAATGTTCAGAACCTGGGAACCGCATGACCATCCATTCCAACGACCCGGTTGACCCGGTAGTACAGGTACCGCTCAGCGGTCAGGGGCAGTTTGCCAACCCGACCATCTGGCTGAGTGCCTCCAGTCACGATTTCGGAAACGTGTGGGTAGCGGCAGACGGCAAAGCAAACTGGCGGTTGCGCATCGCCAATACCGGCAACCAGAACCTGGAAATTGTTGACCTGATTTTGAACAATCCCGCCTTCAGTGTGTCGGGCTTTAGCGGACTACCGATTGTCATTGTTCCTAATGACACGGTTAGTGTTACGGTATCGTTTCTGCCAACTGACACCCTGACATACCTGGATACACTTTTGGTCGGCTCAAACGATCCCGCGAACCCATTCGTGTCGGTTTCACTAAGCGGCAGGGGCATTTTAGATGATTACACCACCGGGTATGTTTTCTGGAATTACCAGGTGCCGGACAATCCGCGATCGGGAAGTTCGCAGGATTACGAGGTTGACGGTTTACAGACCATCAACGATATTAACGGCGACGGCGTGGGTGAAGTGGTGATTGCCACGGAAAATTACTGGCTGCTGTGCCTGGACGGAAACAGCAGCGGCACACCCGACACCCTCTGGTCGTTTAACACCTATATCAGCAATTACAGCGCTGGCTCCATCGGGCAAACTTGGGACTATGGCGTGCAGGATGCCATCGATATTGCTTCGGATTTAAACGGCGACGGTTACAACGATGTAGTAATCGCCACCGGTGGCGGCAATGAACATGTGTACGCCGTCAACGGCACTAACGGCGAAATGCTTTGGCAGTACGGCACGGATGATCCTAACAGCTACGGTCTGGGCGATTTTGAGGCGGTGGACGCCAAACGCGATTTTACCGGCGACGG
>MVCZ01000019.1 GCA_002049825.1 Candidatus Zhuqueibacterota bacterium 4484_188 | reverse complement strand
CCGACTCGACTTTTTCAACCTGGAATTTTTTACAGAATTTCTCAAACAGACCGTGCGCCAGAACATCCACGAAGCCGGGTGCCCTGCCAATTCCGCCGGCACCGGCTATGACAACACTATATTTTCGATCAATTAATAATGAACCTCCGTATTTTCGTTTGATGTAAATTAATTACTCATCTCAAGCGGCTGCCATTCACCGAAGGTTTCGATGTTTACCTTCACCTGGGGATCGGTCTGGTAGGTTTCGTAGGAATTATAGTACCAACCCAGGTATTCGGAATCTCCCCCGCCTTGGGTAGTGATCAGAAAACGATTTGACAGGCGACCGATGTAGCGGGCACGATCCCTCGGCATCGGTTTGTCGCCGCCCTGGGGGTCTATGGGAATCCAGCCGTAACCGGGCAGGTAAATTTCCGGCCAGCGATGGAATACATCGTCGAAACTGGCGTCATCCCCGCGCACCACAATGCTGCCCACAAAACGCGCCGGTAAACCGGCAGCCCGGCACAGGGCAATAAAACTGAACGAATATTCCGAGCATGAACCGGTCCCGCGCTGCAAAACCACCGGCGCAGTATTCCAACCGCCCTCCAGCTTATACTCCAGCGTATTGCCCACATAGTCAAAAATTTTCCGGGCAATCCAGTAAGGATTCGTTTCATCTCCCACAATCTTTTTGGAAAGTTGTTGAATATAAGGATCGCTGCATTTGTATTTCGAACCATCGGCGGTATATTTTTCCCTTACTTTCTCAGGAATATCAGCAAGCTTACCACAGCGGTCGGGAAAAATAAAATAACGGATGTCCGAGATTTGCGCCTCCACCGTCATGATTGACTGAACCGGCGATTCCGGCGCAATGTTCCGGTAATGAAAATGAGCAATTTTCTGATCCCAGCGATCTTTTACCATTTCCGGTTTTGCCGGGTCGAATTTGATGGTTTTTATCTTTTGTGCAGGCAGATTACCAGGTATCGCAACATACACATCCAGATTGCGGATTTTTCCCTTTCCCGAACCCTTAACTTCGTGAGTAAAGGTGATACGGGAATGGCGGGGATTTTTTAGCACATAGTTTTCCTTATCCTGACGAATTAGTTGATAAATTTTATCCGTCTGGTAATCCACATTCCAAAGCGTTGAACCATCCCAGGCGAGTCCGCGCGGGTAGGGACCGGGTGACTGCAGAATCATAATTACTTCGCCATTATTCGGGTCAATCATGTAGATTTCATCTTCGATTCGGTCGGAACACCACAGGTAACGCCCGTCGAAGGTGAGCCCCTGGGGATATCTGGCAGGTGCGGCAAAAGACTGAACGCCGGTACCGTCGCTTAAATCGATTTTAATAATCTTTCGTTCTCTCCGATCGCTAACCCACAGTGTGGTTCCGTCCCAGGTAAGTCCTTCAGGTGAACCCGACGGCGCGCAAACCAACTTGTCCGTTTTATAATCGGCAACCCACAAATTTTTTCCGTCATAGGTAAGACCTGTAGAAAAATAATAAGGCGCATTCAGCGTTTTTACCACTTTACCAGGAAATGCAAAAATCACATTCAAACCAAAAACAACTGAAAGAACAATACACAAGGCAAAGGTTTTCATCGTTTTTCTCTCCTTAATTTTTAAAAGCTCTGCTTTTGCTTTACCTGTTTTTTTCGGTTTTTCACTTCAAAACATACCAACATTAATGCCCATCTGAGAATTGAGACTAAAGCCCCACAGTGAAGAGGCTGTGTAAAAACGACCGCGCAAAAGTGTCATTCCCCACTCCATTAATCAGGAATTATCCGAGGAGGACAATTTTAAATACAGGTATCTGAACGGAAATAAAGCGAAGTGGGGAAATGATGAATAAAAAGCGGCATGTTATTGTTCCGGATTCTCCTTCAGGGTGGATTCGTCCATAATTCGAAGCGCATCCAGCAGCACGTTCATGGTAGAGCCCTTTATATTTGCTTCGACCTCAATCTCACCGGGATCAAACTTAAACATCCCCTCGTGAAAGGCAACGGCTTCGTTGATTGCTTCCACACCCAGGAGATCACCGATTTCGGCGAACACCATTTCGCCTTTGCGGAATATGATATTTCCTTTTTGGGAACCGAATACTTCTAATTTACCGCTACGTTTGTTCATGTTGAGTAATTGAATCACTTCTGCCATCGACAGGTCGGCCAGATTCCCTTCGAAACCGGTGACTTTGTGTCCCTCTTCGCTGTCCATCGATTTTACCCGCTCAGCCCGTTTAAGCAAAGTCTCCACCTTACCCAACAATACACTCCGGTCTACCGGTTTAATCAAATACTCATCAGCACCAGCGCGGAATCCCCTGATCTCCATATCTTTGTCTTCCAGGCTGGTCAGAAAGATGAAAGGTACCATAGGAATTTTTGAATTCTCCCGGATCATCCAGCAAAATTCAATCCCGTCGGTGTCCGGCATCATCACATCGGAAATAATTAAGTCGGGTTGCAAATCGTTGGCTTTGGTTAACCCTTCATCACCATTCTTCGCCTGAAATATCTGGTAACCGGCTTTGCTCAGGCTAATTTGCAAAAGTCTTAATACGTGGGGATTATCGTCAACAATTAAAATTTTGTGTGCCATAGAAATTTCTTTATCTCTTTGGGTCACCCGAAAATTACATGTTTATTCCTGAACTGACAACCTGGAATAACGAACGGTTTGATTTCTCCCGTTTGCTTTGGCAAATCCCAGTGCTTTTTCTGCCAGTTGCAGCGGCGATTCCGGATCCTTTATTTCGTTGGCATCGATTTCAACCAACCCAATGCTCACGGTCACGTGCTGGTAGTCCTGTTTCCGTTTGGGAGATAGTTTTTTTAATTCGTAAAAATTCTGGTCAAAAAAACTGGTTTGGTCAATTGCCGCACGGATTCTCTCCGATTCATAGTACGCACCGGTTTCATTAGTGTGAGGCAAAAGGACGATGAACCGGTTCCTCTCTGCCCGAAAAACAATATCGGTGTAGCGGGTATTGTTTAGAATGACATTAGCAATCCGCATGAGGATGTAATCACCGGTCTGTTCACCAAAAACATCATTTATTTTATGAAATAAATCAACATCGGCCACCACCACCGACAGCTCGTTATTATAGCGCTTTGCGCGCATTAGTTCTTCCTTGAACCGTTTTTGAAAGAAAGCATGGTTGTACAGACCGGTTAACGGGTCGGTAATTCTGCCCGCCTCCAGCTCATCGGTTTTTTTACGCAGGCTTTCTAATTCTTTCGATACCTTTCCCTGTTGTTCAAGCAACTGCTGATTATTTTTCCGCAAATCCTCAATCAGTTCCTTTTTATGCAGAATGGACTTGACTTTGGCAATCAGCTCTTTGGCGTTGAACGGTTTAACGATATAATCGTCGGCACCTAGTTCCAACCCCATAACTTTATGCTCGTCTTCGGTGTAATTGGCAGAAAGAAAAATAATAGGAATGTCCTTGGTTTTAGGGTCTTCTTTCAGAAGCCTGCAGGCATCAAAACCATTCATCACCGGCATAAGCGCATCCAGGATAATGATATCCGGTTTTTCTTTCTTAGCCGCTTCAATTCCCTTTTTGCCATTTTCCGCTTTGGCTACCTCGAATTCATAAAAATGAAACAGGTGCTCCAATGTATCGAGCATATCTTCGTTGTCGTCAACAATTAGTATTTTTGCCATAACAAATCTATCTCAACTCCGAAAACGTTTACCGTCTATTAGAAAACTTTCCCCTCACACCGGTGAAACAAAAAGTGTTTCTAAAATAGTAGTCGTTTAAATGAACTTACCGCCTGAGACGGTAACATTCGAATTCAGCGGCAGCTAAATTAACTCTTCGTATTGTTCTTTATCCAACAAATTATTTACTTCAGTTGGATCGGACATTTTAATTTTTATGAACCAACCTTCGCCATAGGGTTCTTTGTTGATAATTTCCGGATTGTCCACAATTTTGTCATTCACTTCAACCACTTCGCCACTCAGCGGCGCAAACATATCCGAAACCGCCTTGACCGCTTCGATGGTGCCAAAACTTTCACCCTGGGCGGTTTCATCACCTACCTGCGGTAATTCTACATAAACAATATCTCCCAATTCACTCTGTGCAAAATCAGTAATTCCGATCGTGGCAACATCACTTTCAATTCGCGCCCATTCATGGTCTTTGGTGTACTTCAGTTCTTCGGGAATTTGCATTTCATCCTCCGTTTAAGTTTCTAATAGCTGTTTATTGTAGATATTTTCTATAAAATGCGTGTCAAACTCACCACTCTTAAATTCAGGTGTATTAATGACATATTTGTGAAACGGAATGGTTGTTTTAATGCCTTCGATAACAAATTCATCCAGCGCCCGGTTCAACCGGCTGATGCTTTCCTGTCGATCCGTCCCGTGCGCAATCAATTTGGCAATCAGGGAATCGTAGTAGGGAGGAATCACATAATTGGCGTAGATATGTGTATCAACCCGCACCCCGGGACCACCCGGTTGATAAAAAGAGGTGATTTTTCCGGGTGACGGAATGAAATTATTTTCCGGGTCTTCGGCATTGATTCGGCATTCAATGGCATGTCCTAACGGTTGCAATTTGCTCTGTTTTAAGGTCAATTTTTCACCGGCAGCCACCCGGATTTGCTCCTTGATCAAATCCACATTATACACCATTTCGGTAACCGGGTGCTCAACCTGAATTCTGGTGTTCATTTCCATGAAGTAGTAGTTCAAATCGGCATCGACCAGGAATTCCACGGTGCCGGTACTGTAATACCCAACATGTTTTGCACCCATCACGGCACGCTCGCCCATCTCCTTACGCATTTTGTTAGAGACCACCGGAGATGGCGATTCTTCAATCAGTTTCTGATGCCGGCGCTGAATGGAACACTCACGTTCGCCCAGGTAGACCATGTTGCCATGAATGTCGCCCAGCAACTGAATTTCGATGTGTCGTGGGCGGTCAATATATTTTTCAATATACAGGTCGGGGTTTCCGAAAGCAGCTTCGGCTTCGGCCCGTGCCATCATGATGTTACTTTCCAGTCCCTCCTGATCGCGAACAATTCGCATTCCCTTACCGCCACCGCCGGCAACCGCTTTCAGAATCACCGGGAACCCGATTTCACGGGCAATTTCCACGGCTTCGTTTTCGTCCGATACCACGCCTTCGCTGCCCGGCACAACCGGTACGCCGGCTTCCACCATGGATTTTTTCGCCTCGGCTTTATCTCCCATTCTCCGAATCATTTCTGCCGATGGTCCGATGAAGGTAATTTCGCATTCCCGGCACATTTCGGCAAATTCCGCATTTTCCGCCAAAAAACCGTACCCGGGGTGAATCGCTTCGGCGCCGGTAATCTCGGCTGCCGAAATAATGCGCGTGGCATTCAGGTAGCTTTGGGTACTTTGCGAGGGACCAATACATACTGCCTCGTCAGCGAATACTGTGTGCAGAGCATCCTCGTCGTTAGTAGAATACACCGCAACCGTTTTTATGTCCAATTCTTTACACGCCCGAATAATCCGCAGGGCAATTTCCCCGCGATTGGCAATTAGTACCTTGGTAAACAAGTAGAATCCCCCTTTATGCTATTCTTTCTCAATTAAAAAAAGCACCTGGTCATATTCTACCGGCTGCGCATTTTCCACCATAATTTTAACTACTTTTCCATTGACTTCCGACTGAATCTCGTTCATCAATTTCATCGCTTCAATAATGCAGAGGGTTTGTCCTACCTTCACCGTGTCTCCTACCTGGACGTAGGGATCGGCGTCGGGTGCCGGAGCGCGGTAAAATGTTCCCACCATGGGCGAATTGACTTCGACCACATTATCGCCAAATTTTTCAAGGGGTTTCTCCGCGGGAGCCGCCGGTGCTGCCGCAGGTGCTTCCATTGTAGGTGTCGGCATCGATTGTATCAGGGATGCGGCGGGAGGTGTAGCGGCAGGCACTGTTTGTTGCACGACCGAATATGAACTGTTTTTCGATACCCGAATTTTAAACGTATCCTCTACAATCTCCACTTCTCCCACATTGCTCTTTTCGATGACTTTAATGAGTTGCTTAATTTCCTGGAAATTCATCTATCCTCCAGATTTTATTTCTCTTATTTTGAGTGAATTTACAATTTAACAGTAATTTTTGCAAGAGTTATTTTCCTGAACAAATCAACCCGGTCGTAAGTTACAGAATTTCATAAGCATTAACACCCCCGGCGCGTTCTTATTCAAATGTTAAGTGGTCTGAAAAACCGCTTACTCTGCTCCGGAGTAATCGCTGTCTGTCAACAAATTTTAAGTACAGGCACAAAAGCCCGGTCAATTTTACATGTACAGATGCTTCTCACGAATATACTGCTCAACCGCTGCGGGAATTAAATACCGGACTGAACGCTTCTTCTGAATCCGCTGCCGAATATATGTGGAGGAAATCTCCAACAGCGGCACATGCACAAATTTGATCAGTGGGATGAATTCCTTTGCCTTCTTATCGGCTTTAAAACCGGGACGTCCGAAAGCAACCACCTGCGCTTTGCGCAAGATTTGCCGGGGGTCCTTCCACTTGTAGAGCTCGTTAACGTTATCCATTCCGATGAAAAAGAAAAATCGGGGTTCTAAAGCGGCGTTCCGGCGATACAATTCATCAATTGTATCAATCGTAAAAGAAACGCCCTCGCGCTGCAACTCTACATCGGTTACTTTAAAATTCGGGTTATCCTGAATTGCCAGCAATAACATCTTCAGCCGGTGCTCCGGCGAGGTAATTTCAAAATTGTTCTTCAACGGATGAATTTTTGCCGGAACAAACCAGATTTCTTCCAACCCGAGATCATCCCGTAAATATTCTGCAATTATCAGATGCCCGTTATGAATGGGATCGAATGTGCCTCCGAATAAACCGATTTTTTTCATTTGTCACTTTTTCTCTTGTCCGTCGCCCACATCCTTGTTTACCATCGTCTGAATTTCACCGATGTAATCTTTTGCATCTCCAACATACTTGCTCTCCGGATATTTGGAAATAAAAGCACTGAAATTGGTTAATGCCTCATCATATTTTTTTAGTTTCATCAAACACTCTCCCTTGCGAAACAGTGCTTCTTCGGCAGGAGGCGTGTCGTAATATTTCTCCAGTAAAATATCATAATAGATAATTGCCGAATCGTAAACACCCATTTTGCGGTACACTTCGGCGCCCAATAACTGTTTCTGCGCCAGTCTGCTGCGAAGTTCAAAAATCCGTTTTTCTGCTTCTTTTTTCAGTCCGCTCTTGGGATACGCTTCAATAAATCCCTGGAAATGGCGCAATGCCAACTGGGTGTATTCCTGATCGAGTTCCGGGCGCTGAGACAGTTTGTATGCGCTGAGACCAATTTTGTACAGCGCTTCCTCTACGTACGGACTCTCGGGATAATCGTCCACCAGTTTTTGGTACTCACTCATGGCAATCAGGTACTCATGATTCATAAAATGAGATTCGCCAAGATAAAACTGGGCGTCATCCACCACCGGGTTACCGCTGAATTTCAGCACAATGATGGAAAACTCGGTGGACGCTTCGAAATATTTACCCCGGTCATACAGTTTCTTGGCGTAGGCAAAATACGCATCAGCATCCAATGCAGCGCGGTTTACTTTATGCCCACACCCCATTATCGACATGAAAACAATATCCAAAACCAACAGGATTAGAATTAATTTTCCTTTCATCAGGAGCCACTCCTCAAGCTATATAACAAATAGACGACGCCTATTGTTGTCGTCACTACCAGCACAGGTTCTATCAGTCGTCTTATAAGTTTGGATTCGGATTTTGTTCCAATTGTGAATTGATGTATTTTATTTTCGACCTTTTTTACCTGCTTTCCTTTTATTTGATCGTGGAAATCCAATTGTTTATTCCGATTGACCAGGATCAGCTCATCGCCTGATTTAAAATAGAAAGCAACCGCCGCGCTAACATTCCGGGTATATTTCCCCGCCCGCAAAAGTAAATTGAGCCGGGGCGGAGTGGTTAATGAATCGAAAACTGCCAGAATCGGACGGCTGAGCAAACCGTAGAGCACCTGCTCATTAGTCGGTGGAGTGGTTTGCGCTCCCAGGCTTGGCAGGATAAACCACATTACACCCGCTACAATCATCACGTTCTTCAAGCTATTCATCACAGTTACTTTTTCTTCCCGGCTGACTTCATTTGCACAAAGTACCCGAATAATTTAATAAAAATAAACAGCAAAGACATCAGAAGTGTAAAATTCCCCAACCACTCCCCTTTCCGGGTATAAAACGTCTTACGCTGTACAATGGGAATTTCGGCTATTTTGTTTTGTCGTGTGTTCAAACCTGCCCGGGTCAGGTATTTCCCGGTAGGACTAATAAAGCCGGAAATGCCGGTGTTTGCACAGCGAATGATACTCACCCGGTTTTCCACCGCACGCAAAACGGCATATTGGGCGTGCTGGTAAGGACCGCTGGTTTCGCCAAACCAGCCGTCGTTAGTGATAATGGTTAGCAGGTTGGCACCGCCAGAAATAAATCTTCGCACCAGGTCGGGAAAAACCGATTCGTAGCAGATAATCGCCGATAATCCGATGTTGGTTTTATGCGGCTCGGCAGTGAGAATTTCAACGTATTTTTCCCCGTCAAATTTCCCTGGTTTTACCTCCACTTTAAACTTGAATACGGTATATTTAGTACCGGGAAAAAAGTCGCCGCCGCCAACATTAACCTTTCGCAAAAAAGGAAATTGCCGTTTAAAAGGCATGGTCTCGGAACCCGGCACCAGGGTTATTTTGTAATGAGATTCGAAAGAATGTTCAAAGGGACGGAAAAAGAAAGCCGCGTTGTAGGTGTGGTAATCGTCTTCCGCTTCAAAATATTCGTAATCCGGCGAACCGGTAAGCAGGTACACCCGGCTGGAATCCAGAAAGCGGTAAATTTCCTGGAGAGCTGTAAAACGGGCACGCAGGTAAAAAGGCACCGCGGTTTCCGGCCAGACAATTAAATCCCGAAAATAAACAACGCCAGCACAATGATGAGGATAGCGACGGCGTTGAGCCATTTCCAAAACTTTCCGAGCGAAAAAATATTATAGAGCAGGATTCCCAAAATAACCAGAATGAAAGAAATTCCCAGGTAACCGGTATATTCTGCAATTTGAATCAGCGGCAGGTAGTAGGTTTGGGTGTGCGCCAAAACCAGCCAGTTGAAGCGCAGGTCGGAGAAAGCGCGTAAGTATTCGATTGCCACCCAGACAAAGGGAAAACTAAACAGCGCCAGCATTTTGCCGCCTCTGCGGAAATGTCCGTACAGCCAGGCAACCAGTGCATAGTGCAGCGCGTTGATGGAAATCACCAGGATTGCCCCGGGCAATGTGCTGGCGGCAATCCAGAAAAGGGTAAACCCGCCCCAGATGAGACCCACCCAGTACCCCAGCCGGAAACACTGCTTGGGACTTTTGTCATCCAAAAAATGCAGTAACAACGCCAGCGCAACCGGTGTGAGAAAACCAAACGGGAAAGGCGGAAAACTCAGCGAAAACAAAAGTGAGATAGCAAAAATATATTGTAGTTCGGTTTTAGTCATCTATATTCACAAGTCGGAACAGCCGTTTAATGAACGCACTGTGTCAGCGGCACGAGACACTGCTTAAAGCACAACTTCCCTGCCGGTTTCAATTGATTTATACATTCCATCCACTATTTTTAACACCTCCACCGCATCGTCAATTGAAGCCGCGAGCGTACCGGTTCTTCCGGTTAAAAAATCCAGTAACGCACTTACTTCTTTCCGGTAGCCGCCACGCTATTACCAGGAAGTTCCGGGGAAATACGAACAATTTGCCCGTGCCACATTTTATTAAGCTGAAGGGGATTTAGCGTTCCGGTTCCATTTTTCCCGACCACTTCTACCTGAAACCGATCCTGGGAAATGGGAAAATCCCAGCTCATTTCCAGGGCAAACGAAACACCGTTTTCGAAAGAAAGGCATGCAACACAGAAATCCT
>MVCZ01000018.1 GCA_002049825.1 Candidatus Zhuqueibacterota bacterium 4484_188 | reverse complement strand
TCGGCAAATTTCACCTACAGCCTGGACCGCAGCGTGCGGAACAGTGTCAGGAAAAGGTTCGATGCCAACGTTTCCGGTAGGATTGAACTGACCCGCAACTGGCGGGTGCAGTACTCGGCAAACTTCGATCTAATCAATAAAGAAATCACTCACCAAACCTTTAATATTTACCGCGACCTGCACTGCTGGGAGATGTGAAATCCGGGTGAAAGAATCGATGCTGCAGGATATCAAGCTCACCAAAACTTCCGGTGGCAGGCGTGCGTTTTAACGGAGTTTAAAGGTTTTCCTATTAGGAAAGTTATTTGTTTAAAACCTTCGAAAATCGTAAATCCATGTTCCCTGTTCAATACTCAGAACAATTCGTAATTATTTTGCCATAGAAAAACCACGCATCCGGGTTTAACCGGCTCTAATCCAGCACTTCGGTATTCGGATAAAAAGTGTTCCAGGCAAACCAAAAAGCGACATGCATTTGCAACTCTTTCAGTTTTTTCCCCTCGTATTGCCCGTCCAGACAGCTCCCGGTGTATAGATCCCACAACGAGTGAGTTTCCCGGTCAAAAAAGCGCTTGCTTTTTTCATCCATGTAAAAAGTAAGTTCTTTGCCGGAAAATTTAGAGAGAAATGCACGCACGCCGCCGTCCTGGTTTTTGATCACACTCACCGGCTGATCCCCGACCCGAACCGGCAACAGTTTCTTCTCTTTCAACGTATCTTCGGTTATCGCTAATTCATGTCCCTGGTAAGCGATTCTGTAAATCTGTTTTTAGTGGGCAGACGTTTCTTTAGCCAGTGGTTGCGAAAAAAGCCGGTTTTTCGGGGATTGCTGAAATAATCTTCATAAGCCGAAGACCATACCACCCGGTTCTTTGTCCGACATCTGTTTGTCAGCCTGTTTTCCCCGGACAAAAGTAGGATTGTGATTAGCCGGAATCGTATTCGCCGGAAGTACCTGGTACATTGGATCGCCATCAACGGTTGCCACAACTTGTTTTTGCGCAAAGGGCGAGCCGTTCCACAAAAACAGAACCAAAAACACCGAAAAGAGCAACAAAGAAGTTTGTTTTCGTTTATTCTTTTCCATCAACGGATACCTCGGATTTTATTTTAGCGTAAGATTGCAACTTCTATCAACCCCGTTTGAACGTAACACGGGATTCCTATTCTTCTTGTATGGCAGGTTACAAAGCCGGCGAAGTGCCGGTCGCATTGTTTGAACGTGAAGTAACTTTAATGGCTAGCGATCTGCAAGCAGATTTTGTCCCGATGCGGGGTAACTGAAACAGATCAACAATTCAGAACAGTTTCTTCAGGAGCGCATTTTTTACACATTCAGGGACAAAATCAGTAATATCTCCGCCTAACCTGGCAACTTCTTTAACAATGGTAGAATTGAGGTAGGTATATTTTTCGTGCGGCATCATAAACACGGTATAGACCTCGTCGGCTAACCGGCGGTTCATCAGCGCCATCTGGAGTTCATATTCGAAGTCCGAAACCGCACGAAGTCCCCGGATAATCACACAGGCATTTATATTTCGAGCAAAATCCACCACCAGCCCGTCAAATCCTTCTACCGAAACACGCTGGTCAATCCCTTTCTGTTTAACTACTTCCAGAATTAAATCAATGCGTTCCCGGGTGGTAAAAACCGGCACCTTCGCCGGATTCTTGGCAACCGTGACAATTATATGATCAAACAATTTGAGCGCCCGCTCAAGAATATCCAAATGACCATTGGTTATCGGATCGAACGTGCCCGGGTATAGCGCCCGTTTCATTCTCCCCCCTTTCGTCCGAAAAATGTAATCAGGCTACGGTCATATTTTTTTTGCCGCAATACTTCGTACACATTGGTTTCCCATTCAATTTCATGGGTCCGTTCGCTCTCCAGCACAAAAATACCATAATTCGAAAGATTTTCCGGAAGAAAAACCAGGGGCAATAATTCGTAGTAATGATTCCATCGGTAGGGCGGATCGGCAAAAATCAGGTCGTAGGGCTCTTTATTTTGCCGAAGGAAAGTGAGGACATTTTTTTTAACAATCCGGTACTCTTCAAGGAACCGGAGCCGGTCGATATTTTTTCGAAGAACCTTAGTTGAATTGTAGGAACTTTCTACAAACGTAACCTTGTTGGCACCGCGGCTGATCGCTTCAATCCCCAGGCTTCCCGAACCTGCGAACAAATCGAGAACCGAAAAGAACCGAAACATCTTTCACAAAATCTTTGAGTATACTAAAAATATATTCCTTCACCCGGTCAGTAGTAGGTCGGATTGACTGGTTGTTGGCAGCATACAGGTGGTGCCCTTTGTACTTTCCGGCGATATTTTCTGAGACTTAATGTGGGTTAAAATAGCTCAAGTTAATTCGGGTAGAAAGGTTTTGATCGGAAATAGTTTCCAGGTTATATGGATAGATGGAAAATTTATTCACCCGCACCATCGGGTAGGTGGTGGTCAAATCGGAGAAAAAACTCAGGATCTGCGATTTTTTACCGGTAGCATTGGCGTAGTATAAAGTTTCGCGATAGGTACCGCGATTAAATATTTTTTCCCTCTTTCAGATATTGCAATTTGATATGGTGACGCGCCGCCAAGCCTTTCAGTTCATTCACAATATTTTGAGGCTGAGCAACCGCCGGTGGTGGCGCCGCACCGGCGGCTTTAACCGGTTTCAAGGGTGCTGTTAAATCGCCGGCGGCTTTAACCGGTTTCAAGGGTGCTGTTAAATCGGCATAAAGCATCTCGTTGCCTTCGGATATTTTCGCCTGTACCGAGGCAATACGAAAAGCGAGGTTGGGCATCGCTTTTTTGAGTTCGATATGGAAGCGGGCGATATCTTCCCGGGAATTTGCCAGCACGGTTGCGGTTACTTCCGATGGCGAAATCACAATCAGGGAATATTTCGCTGCCTGGGATTTCGTTGAAATCATTTTCTCCAGGTTTCCTTTTAGCTGGGCGTTCGAAGCAACATTTTGGGAAAAAATGGGTGCCATTTTATCTAAAGCCGGGCTTGGAGAAGCCGGTTGTTCAGCCGCAGTTTTTGCACCGGATGCCGGCGTTTTGGTTACCGGAACCGTTTCTTTCTGCATAAATTGTAAAATAATAAAAATAACAATTATCACTAAAATCGCCGCACCGCCAAAAATCATATATAATTTTTTCTGTGAACTGGATTTGCGAAAGGCACCGATCTCTTCGTCATCGTCCGAGGACATAATCATTCCCCTTTCCGGCTCCTCAATCGGAGAACTCTCTTCGGTAACGAAAGATTCGGTCGGTGATTCCGTTTTGACAGAGATGTCGCTTTTATCGAAAAAAGATTCCGTGGAATCAAAACTTACATCCATATCCGGGCGTTTCTCAGGTGGCTCTTTTGACACCGGAACCGGCTCCGGAATCTTTTTGCTTTTCTCTTCTGGCAAATGCCCGACCGTTGGGGTTGTTTTAAAATTAATCTTTACCATAAGGTTACCCCCGCATACGGTTAAAAAATATTGGAAATTGGCTCGACAAATTGGAAAAGTTCACTGCTCTTCACCTGGGAATTTTCGGCTTTCACCTGATAAGTGCTGCTATTCTCAAAATTTAATAAACCCACCGGAATATTCAATTCTTCGCGAATTAAGTCCAGCCAGTTGGGTTTAAAATGAAACCCATAGAAAAAGATTGAATTGATATGGAATATCGGTTCCTGCAGAACCGGTGGATGCTGCAATTCCTCAAAGACCGATTCGAAATTAGACACAATGTCTTCTTCATCCAATTGGTCTATTTTGTCCAAATTTGAACTATACGGTTTAAATGAATAATGCAAAAAATTGATTTGATCGAGGATCAACAGATCGTATCCCCGGCGCTGACACCCGACTAAAAGCGTTTGTCCTTCTTTGTCGGGGTAGAGCGTTCTGAAAAATTCGTCTACCGTGAAACAAGTAGGAGAAATGCTTTCCACGCCGATTTTAGCTTCTTCCCCGATTCTTTCGAAAAACTCCAGCACTTTTTTGCGCAATCCGATAGCCAGAAGTTCTTTGTACCCGTTTCTTCTTCGCAGGTAGTCGGGCAAATACAGGTGGTAATTTTCCGGCGACTCGTCCCACGATCTGGAAAACTCGAAAGAAATTATGTCCGGATAATCTTCTTCGGGAATGGAATCGTCAATGGTTATTTTTTTAATAATGCTGAATCGTGAGGGAATAGTCAGGCGAATACTTTCAGACTGAAATTCATATTTTTGGGCAACCGCATTTATTTGATTGGCAATTTGCTTTACCGAGGTTGCTTGTTCCAGTGTACCCGAATCAATAGAAAGAGGCAATGAATCGCTCACGGCTTTCTTTAAATCAATAATTGGTTTTTCAATTGCTGCTTCAGTCCAGAAAAAGAAATCTTCCTGGAAGGAGATGCTGTTGACCTCTTTCACCATACACCCTCACTATTTTTCTTCCCAACTCTTTACACCCTGGCGAATAAAGCCATGGTTGATATGTTTTTTCTTGAAGATAACGTACACGGTTTCCTTTTTGCCTTCAAGGGCTTGCAACAGGTTATGCTCCAGCGACTTCTCAGCCTGTCGTAATGCTTCGGCATAAGAGGGATTGAATCCTGCTTTAATCTGAGATAGAATATCGAAAACAGGTTGAAACACTTCGGCGTTCGATTGCAATTTATTTTTTTGTCGACGAGGTAAGCGCATTGCCATGGAAGCCGAATCAAGGGATTTCAGTTTTGTATCGAAGTAGTGCAACTTCGTCTCCAAATCACGCACATCTCCGGTTTCGATTCTGGTTGCCAGCGTATCCATCGGGTTTAAAATATTTTCAATCTCCGGCTTCAGTACCGAAAGCTTTTTCTCTTTATCCAGTATCTGAATAAAATTTTTCAACTCATGCGTGTACTTGTAGAAAAACACATTGGAAATAGCATCCATTTCTACCAGGAGTTCTTTCAGGCTCAAGAGCAAATCGGTATTTTTTCGAATCAACGTTTTATTCTCATTCAAAACTGTTTTGGTTTTTTCCAACACGGTATCCAATTGATCTATCTGTTCAATCAGCGGCAAATCGCGAACCGGTTCGATACTCTCCAGAAACTTCTGGTGAAAATCATCCAACAGGTTCGGACTTTCCACGGTGAGTTTTCCCTGGTAGCTTGTGTCGATAATATAGGGAAGTTTACTGTCCGGGCAGTAGAATTGCTCTTCTCTCAAGTTAACTAAGATTGAATCGGTTTCGTTTAACCCGGTCAGCCCATATCGTTTGGTTAAAATAAAAAATTTGGGGGAAAGAAATTTCTGGTGCAATTCGGAAAGATTTTTGCTCTCGGAAACGATTTTGTTTAAATCCGCCTCACTGTTCGCAGCATTTATTGCATCGAGACTGGTGCTGATCCGATCGATAAATTTCTTTAAGCGATCTCCCACACTGGAAACAGATTTGATGTCGGTTTTATTGATTGCGCCGATAAAATCATTAATTTTTTTATACTCTCCATTCCAGAATTCGGTGACCGCATCTTTTTCAATTGACCCGTAGTAGGTTTTAAGGGAATCGGCATAATGGATTGCATGAAGGATTCCGTTTTGCAAAGGATAATCCGAAATTTTATCCCGCAGGTTACGTAGGGAATCGACAAACAGTTTGGTGCGGCAGAAATTCGGGAATGCCGCGCTGGAATCGAAACGCATCATTTCCCGGTTTATCTCCAGGCTGATTCCCTCAAAATTTTGTTCGGTATATTTACGGAAATAGCGGCGGTTGCCCAGCAGGTCACCGGTGATCTCAAACGCTGCCTGCGAGAGGTTTGAAATCTGTTTAATACTTGAAATATTCATAATATTATCCACAACCTTCATGAAACTGCGCGTCAAAGAAACCAACGTTTGCCGCTGCTGCAGGGTTGAATCGTTGCGCACAAACTCCAGCAGTTTGGGTATTGAATCGGTGTACTCCCGGTGCGTTTTGTAATAGAACTGTTCCGCTTCGTACACCGCGGTCATGTTTGCGCGGCTCTGGTTGGTTATTTGTGCTTCCTCCTTCCAGATTTTGTCGGGCACCAAAATTACTGCCACAAGCAATAATGCCATAAGTACAATTAATATCCCCAGAATAATAGAACCTATCGATAGCTTAGCAGCCATTATTCCTCCATGCTATTTGTTACGATTAACATTCAGTATTTACCTTGGAAATAGGATTATCAAATTTATACACCCGTTTTGATAAAGAAAAGTTTAATAAAATAACACCTAAATGTCAATTAATTTTTGAAATTAAAGCTTTTAAAAGCTATTTTATTTTCTAAGTTTGTGCTGGATTTTCGGAACACGTGCCGTATTTCATTCATTCATACCCAAAAAGGTTCGATTTATAAAGAAATGCGATTGCTTGCTTACTGGAAGCAGAAAGTTTCCTGAGCCGTAAGCATATTACAGAAAAATAAATTACCTTGTAATTTATAGCAGTGTAAAATAAATTTTCGGGTCGAAATATTAGGACGAATGCATGTACAAAAGTCTTGAATGGACCGGAAAATCTCTAAAAATAATCGACCAGACCCTCCTCCCATCTCAGACTGTTTTTCATAATTTATATACTGTCGAAGCGGTTTTTGATGCAATTCGGAAACTACAAGTACGCGGCGCGCCGGCTATTGGGGTTGCTGCGGCGTTTGGTCTTTATCTCGGGTTACTACCGAAGCGATTTTCTAACAAAACGGCGTTTTTGAACGGTGCAAAAAAATTGGCTGACTACTTAGCTTCTGCTCGTCCCACAGCGGTAAATCTTAAATGGGCTTTATCAGAAGTAATCGATAGCATTTCTCAACCGGACGCCTCTGCGAGGGAACTTCTGCAATTGGTTCTTAAAACCGCTCTTCGGATTCAAATGGACGATGAAGCACGCTGCGAAGCAATCGGCTTGAACGGTGCGCCGCTCATCGAAGACGGCATGACCATTCTCACCCATTGCAATACCGGCGCGCTGGCGACTGCCGGCATCGGTACCGCTTTCGGTGTGCTGTACACCGCCCACCTTCAGGGAAAGAAAATCAATGTTCTGGTGGATGAAACACGCCCGCTGCTGCAGGGTGCGCGGCTCACTATGTGGGAATTCCGGCAGGTCGGAATCCCGGCAACCCTGATTACCGACAACATGGCTGCCTATGCCATGCAGCGGAAAAAGGTTGACCTGGTGATCGTCGGCGCAGACCGGATTGCCCGAAACGGTGATGTAGCAAATAAAATCGGCACCTACAGTTTGGCAGTGAGTTGCCATTACCACCGCATTCCGTTTTACGTGGCGGCACCACTTTCCACATTCGATCTTTCTATTTCTGCCGGAAAAGAAATTCCTATCGAGGAACGTTCCGGACGGGAAGTGACCTATATTTGGGAACAATTACCAATCACTGTTGAAAATGCCACAGCCTGGAACCCGGCGTTTGACGTCACTCCGGCAGCCCTGATCCATGGCATAATCACCGAAAAGAAAATTTTAAAACCTCCCTTTGAAAAAGTAATAGAAAAACTTAAATTTAATGGTCTAATTCAAAAAAATTATGAGGAGTTAATTGTATGAAAAAATTATTTGCTTTATTAATCGTAACCCTGGTGTTGGGAACAATGCTGTTCGTCGGCTGCCGTCCGCCGATTCTGGAAGGCGCGGTGGTCGATATTCAGCAAGGACAGTATGAATCTGCTTTCGCTAAACTGCAGCAGGCGGTGCAGGAATATCCCAACAATCCGGAAGCATGGTATCTGCTGGGAACACTGTATGCCCGCAAAGAAAATTTCGTAAAAATGAACGAAAGTTTCGACAAAAGTCTGGCAATTGCTCAAACGTATGCAAAGGAAATCGAGCAAGTCCGCATGACCAATTTTGCCAATAATTACAATGATGCGCTGAACAGTTACTACAAAAAAGCGCGCGAGGTTGACGACCCGGTTACCCGTAAAAAAATGTATGCCAAGGCTGCCGAAAAATTTTTAAAAGCGCACCAGGCAAACCCGGAACGCAGTGAACCGCTGGCGCCCATGTCGGTCTCGTTCCTGGAAACCGGTGATACCGCCACTGCCGTCAAGTATATGGATAAAGCCATTGAAATGAACCCCAAGAAAGACACCCTGATGGTGACAGTGGGCGATTTTTATACCAAGATCAACAGAATGGACAAGGCAGTGGAGCTGTATAAAAAGGCACTAACGGTAAATCCGGACAACACCGCCGCGCATCTGGCGCTGGGACAGGTTTATGCACAACAAAAATTGTGGGACAAGGCGATCGAACAATTTGACATTAGCGCCAAAGCCGATCCTAAAAATGCCACCATCCCGGAAAATATTGCCATTATTTATTACAATAATGAAAAATACGCGGAGGCGGTTCCGTACCTGAAAAAGAGCCTTGAATTGGACCCGAGTAACAAAGATATGTACGAAGTACTCAGCCTTTGCTATTTACAAATGGCGCAGAAACACATAGACAAATATACCGATACCGAAAACATGGATGAAAAAGCCGCCGCTGACCAGATTTACAAAACCGCCCTCCCCTTCCTGGAAGATGCGGTAAAGAAATTTCCCGATTCGGCGCTGCTGTGGAACAACCTTGGTGTATGCTACGCCCAGGAAGGAATGAAAGAAAAAGCCAAAGCCGCTTTTGAGAAACAAAAACAACTGGAAGGAAAACAATAATCCCTTTCCCACCGAATTAAAAAGCCGAAACCCTTCTGCGGGTTTCGGCTTTTTTGTTTTCTAAACACCGCGGGTTGTCCAAATTGAACGGCGACCATTCTGATTACTTCCGATACGAAAAAGCTACCGGGGAATATTCATTTTAATTTTTACATTCTACTATCTCCGGTTGCGATACCCAATCCCCACATACGCCACCCAGTGATGAATATTTGCCGGGGCGGTCATCCCCATTTTTAAATCACTCACCGGAATGGGCGGGTGAACCAGGCTGGTAGAATATTTCAGCATCGTTCCGTTTAAGCTTCTTACGTTCATATTTTTTTGCAGGTAATATCCGGTCAGCAGTCCAAAGGGCACCGAGTAACGTCCGCACCAGGTCCAGGCATATTCCCGGTAATCATCCTTTCGCACGGTGTAATCCACAAAGCGTTTGATGCGCTGCGGATCCAGATCGTCGATCAGGCACTCACTGATGATGTTCAGATCATAATTGGTGGCGGCGCGGTAGCCGGCGGAATCGGCGCCGAAGCGGGCAAAGTTTTTGCCGCCCCAGCCCTGATCGCCGTAGTGAACGCAATCGTTAGAAATTGCCAGCGCAAAATCCTTTCCCCACTTCCATTGTCGGGCACTGCTCACCGTTTGAATCGCCTGAGCAAGTTTGCTGGAAATTTGCTGCATGCGGTCAAAACTCATGTAGGGGACCAGTATGGAGACAATCCGGAATTGCCGGTGGTAGTATTGAATAAACGGCAGCAGCGCCTCCACCGAGTGCTCTACCTCCTGCAGGCTGTCGTTGACCTGATAGAA
>MVCZ01000201.1 GCA_002049825.1 Candidatus Zhuqueibacterota bacterium 4484_188 | reverse complement strand
TCCGGAATTTGGTGCCGTCTCCGGCGGGCAACTTCCGGCAAGGCAATAGTCTGCTGCTCGGCAATTATCCCGAAAAGCCGCAAGAAACTTTCCGGGAATACGATCACCTTTCTCTTCAGCCTGTCCTCCAATTCATCCAATGTCCAGTCGTCCAATGTCCAGTCGTCTAAAAAACGCCGGTCGTGATTGAGCACCCGCGGCGGTAAAATGACGTACTCACCCAGAGGATTTTCCCACAATGATTGATAAATATCCTGCCCCACCAGCAGCCCGGACACCGTGATGGACTCGCCGTAAAATTTATTCCGCACCCGGTGCAGCGAAATATCCAGCCCGTTTAATCCCTGTAAATGGGGCAAAATGTAGCGATTCAGCACCTCGGTTCCTAACACCCCGCTGACCAGGGTAAGTTTCAGTCGGGGTGATGCACCGGCGAGCTCGGTTTTCTCCGCTTCGAACCGGTTGATAAAATCGCGGGTTAAACCCACACCGTTTTCCAACTGGTAAAATCCTTCATAGTAGTCGTCTGGCGGCACATCCGAACCAATCCGGATGTAAAATTCATCCGAAAGATAAACAAACGAGCTGCCCAGTTCCTGCTTCATTTTCGCCCGCATTTCATTGGTCAGGGCAATAAAATCCCGGCTGTACCGGTCGGTTACCGGGTTGAGCTGCGGGAGGTTTTTCCGGTGTTTGCTAAGACCCACCGGCACAAACATTGGTCAGGGTTACGTAATGTCCGTAGAGGAAAGAAAAGCGATAGTCCTCGTCTTTGAAATACAACGGCTTACGCAACCCCCGGGGATTCTGGTGCACAAAACAGAAGACACACTTGTTGCCGCATTGGCGCATCTTCAGGTCTTCCAGAATGAAACCCAAATCCTCCTGGTAGTCTTTCTCTATTTCAAAAACCACCTGTTCACCATCCTGCTCAATGAGCAGTTCCAGCTCCTCTCCCGAGGCATAAAACCGGTAATCCAGGTTGTCGTTTATTTCCTTCCCGTTTATGCTGACTAAACGGGCACCCGCCCTGATTTTCAGTTCATCTGCGATGCTGCCGGGTTCTATATCCAATATTTCAATCATTACCCTGATTCAACTTTTATCGTATAAATTTAATAAAAGAATGTTGGTTTACCCATCGGAATGTGAAAGTTTTTATCGAATTTCAGGAAGAATTGGAATGGGAGGATGTGCAACCACCTCTAACCCCCTCCTTATCAAAGAAGGGGGATAGTGGATACAGTAGATTTGTAGTGTTTCAACAAAAATTCAAACGCAAAATCATCCGGATATTACTTAGGAATCTACCAACTAATATACTTTTTCCGCGGCTTTGATTATCCTATGAAAACTGTCGGCTTTCAGGCACGCGCCGCCAATAAGTCCGCCGTCAATATCCGGCTGCTGAAATAATCCTTCGGCATTCTGCGGTTTCACACTGCCACCGTAAAGGATGGTCATGTTCCTGCCAACCGTATCATCAAACAAAGCATTTAGAATATCCCGGATAAAAGCATGAACTTCCTGGGCTTGTTCCGGTGTGGCGGTTTTACCGGTTCCGATTGCCCAGACCGGTTCATAGGCAATCACTACCTGGTTCAATTGCTGATGGGTAAAGTCTTTTAATCCCCATTCCACCTGGTTGCCGACAATGTCTTTGGTCAGGTTTTCTTCCCGCTCTTCCAGGGTTTCGCCCACGCAAAAGATAACTTTCAGCTTATTCTTTAGCGCGATTTGGATTTTCCGGTGAATTAGGTTTTCATCTTCCTTAAAATATCGCCGCCGTTCGCTGTGCCCGATGATTACCCATTTCGCACCGGTGCTCTTGATCATTTTAGCAGAAATCTCGCCGGTGTAGGCGCCTTCTTCTTCCCAGAAAAGATTTTGCGCTCCCACCTGTATCCCGCTGCCCTGCAAAATTCCACTCACTTTTTCCAAAGCCGTGTACGGCGGGCAAACAATCACGGTATTTTTTTTGACCGGTGACTTTTCCACCCGGGTTCGCAGCGATTGTACCAGGCGCACCGCTTCGGAATTGGTCTTGAACATTTTCCAATTACCGGCTACTATTTTTTTTCGCATCGATTTGTCTCCGTTGTGTTGTTTATTCAAAATCAAAATATTTACAGGGTCTTTCAAAATCTCATAACGGTGATGAGAAACTGGAAACTTGAAACTGGGAAATACATTTTTTATGAGTTTTAAATCACAGTTTACAGAATGCCTTTGGGTATGCCTTGTTATTTTGTTTGGTTAATGAATGCATTTAGTTTTGGTCCTAATTTGTTTATGATATCGGTATATTTTTGAATATTATTACCCCGGATCAACTTGCGACGTATTGCTTTTCGCAGCCAGGCTTTTGTTTCTTCAAAAGAGCCTCGGGAATACCGGTAGAACTTCCGCCGGTCTGCCGGGGTGAAGCGTCCGTAGCCCTCGGCTAAATTTGCCGCAATGCTATCCGAAGATCTGATTATTTGATATCCGATCGTCTGCTGTGCTTTTACCGACCATTCATCAAATGCGGCAACTCTTTCCCTTCCAGAAATTCCAGCGAAGCGCCGCCGCCGGTGGAAACATGGCTCAATTTATCGCTCAACCCGGCTTTTTTCACTGCCGCTGCAGAATCGCCGCCACCAACAATGGTAATCGTTCCTTTTTCGGTGATTTCAGCTAAATAATTGGCAATCGCTTCGGTGCCTTTGGCGAACTCCTGAATTTCAAACACACCCATCGGTCCGTTCCACACCACGGTTTTCGCTTTCCCAATGATTTCTTTAAAACGCTCAATTGTTTTTGGACCAATGTCTACACCCAGCCAGTCCGCCGGAATATGATCCACATCCACTATCCTGGTTTGGGCACCTGCTTCAAATTTATCGGCAACCAGCACATCCTCCGGCAGCATGAACTGACAGGTGCTGTTTTCCAATTTTTGCAGAATTTCTCCCGCCATTTCCAGGCGATCCTCCTCCAACAGAGATTTACCAATTTCTTTTCCCTGCGCTTTGTAGAAAGTAAAAACCATTCCACCGCCAATAAGCAGCGCATCAGCAGTTTTCATCAGGTTCTGGATTACATCAATCTTCCCGGAAATCTTTGCCCCGCCAAGAATGGTAACAAAAGGTCGTTCCGGATTTTGCAGCGCTTTCCCCAGGTAATTGAGTTCCTTTTCCATCAGGTAACCGGCGGCACACCGGTTAAAATATTTGGTGACTCCCTGGGTGGAAGCATGCGCCCGGTGAGCGGTTCCGAAAGCATCGTTTATGTACAGGTCGCAGCCTTCTGCCAGTGCCCGGGCAAACTCAGGATCGTTTTTGGTCTCTCCGGCATAAAAGCGCAAATTCTCCAGCACCAACACCTCTCCGTCGCGGAGCGACTTCTTCAATTCCAGTACTTCCGTGCCAATACAATCACCGGCAAATTTCACCGGCTTTTCCAGTAGTTCCGCCAGACGGTCGGCAGCTGGCTTCAAACTCATTTCCGGTTTACGTTCGCCTTTTTCGATGATTTTGCGGATAGTTGGCAAGGCTGCCCGGATTCGAAAATCATCCCGCACCCGTAAATTTTCATCTAACGGTACATTAAAATCCACCCTCACCAGAACGGTTTTTCCCTTCAAATCAAGATCGTCTATACTGAGCTTTGCGTTTCATTTACATGGAAGCCATCTTTTTCAACAGGTCAACCACCCGGCAGGAGTAACCCCACTCATTGTCGTACCAGGACAGCACTTTCACCAGGTTTCCCTCCATTACCATGGTGGAAAGCGAATCGAAAATAGAAGAATGAGACCCTCCACGGTGGCAGGTTTTTCCAATTCGGCGGTCAAGTCGGTAATGGAACCATCCGGAACCGGTACACGCAATGCATATCGGAATGACCTTTCCCACCGCTTTGGCCGCGCCGGTAGTGGTCGGAATAGTGTTCATGGCAGCAGCCCGGGATCGCCGTAAATCTTTGTGCGGTAAATCCAGCAAGCGCTGATCATTGGTGTAGCCGTGCACAGTTACCATCATCCCCCGCTTGATGCCAAATGCATCGTGCAAAACCTTGGTCATGGGTGCCAGGCAGTTGGTGGTGCAGGATGCGTTGGAAACAATCTGGTGCTCCGGTTTTAAATCTTCATCATTTACGCCCAGAACGATGGTCGCATCAATTTCGTCTTTGGCGGGAACCGTAAGCGCCACTTTTTTGGCACCAGCCTCCAGATGTTTGGCTATCTTGTCCCTGGTTCTAAACACGCCGGTCGATTCGATTACGTATTCTACACCCAGTTCTTTCCAGGGCAGTGCAGCCGGATCACGCTCGGCATACACAACCACGCTTTCGCTGCCGACCAAAATTTTATCGCCATCCACTTTTACCTCAGCCGGGAACCTGCCGTGAACCGAATCATATTTCAGTAGATGTGCCAGTGTTTTGGCATCAGTTAAATCATTCAGGGCAACCACATCGAAATCCGGATCGTTAAGCATTCGCTTAAATACCAGGCGTCCGATACGCCCGAAACCGTTAATTGCAACTTTCACAGTCATACTTCCTCCTCTATCTGTTATTTGGATTAAGTTTTTAGTAAATCAATGCCACAGTCTTTTTTTAATCTCCGGCTGGCAGCGATCCGTTTGCTTCAGATTCCGTTTTGAACAGTCCGAATTCTTAAATGTTCCTCCGGGTTTCATTTCAACCAGTCATTAGCCAATTTTTTGTAATAAATATTCCAAACTCCGACAAAATAAAAATCGTGCAAATTTACAGTGGAAGTAAAATTGTGGCAAGCGGTTTTGAGAATAAAAAGTATGATCTTACTTATGGGTGGGCAATACTGTCATTCCCGCCTGTCTGCCGGCGGTCTGCTGGGCGGTATTATCGGTTCTGCAACCCATCGATGGTGGTTGGTCTTCCGTAAACTGCAGGCTCCCGATCCTCGCCCCGGGAAAAAAGCACCGGCTGAATTATCCGCTGCAAAACTCGGCGGAATAGAACTCTCTCTCGGTTGCATCAGAAGTAGCGGAAACGAAATAGACGGTGCTTCTATCGGCGGGCGATTAAACCTGTTCAGCTATGTTTATCCCAATCTTGACATCGGTCTGGAAACCGGTTTTTATCGCACCGGTCCCAGGAAAACCATTATCGTAGAATACCCCGATTACAGC
>MVCZ01000017.1 GCA_002049825.1 Candidatus Zhuqueibacterota bacterium 4484_188 | reverse complement strand
TTGCCGGTTTTCTTTTTGCCCGGCAGTACTATCGGGCAGACACGGCACCGGAGCGGGAAATCCGACAACTGACCGACCGGTTGCTGCGACGTGCTGACTGGGATTTTTTCACCCTGCCGGACACCGGCCGTTATGCCGGAACCCTCTCCCTGGGCTGGAAACCGGAAAGCGGCTTTAGTCCCATCGGCTGGGTGGGCTACAATGAGGCGTTGATTCTATACATTATTGCTGCCGGCCTGGATTACACCAACAGCACCCGCGCCTATCGGAAATGGCTCAGCTTTTACGACTGGCGTGAACCGTATCCGGGGCTGGCGCATGTGGTATTTCCGCCGCTGTTTGGTCATCACTACTCGCACATTTTTGTGGATTTTCGCAATCTTGCGGATGGGTACCTGCGGGAAAAGGGCATCGATTATTTCGAAAATTCCCGCCGTGCCACCTTGGTGCAGCGGCGCTACGCTGTGGAAAATCCGCTGGGCTGGACCGGTTACGATTCGCTCGGCTGGGGACTGACCGCTTGCGACGGGCCCGGTTCTTCTTTTAATCAGGACGGAAAATCTTTTTACTACTATACTGCCCGGGGAACCAGCGGACCGGAACTGATTCAAAATGACGACGGCACGATTGCGCCATCAGCTGCCGGCGGTTCGGTGGTATTTGCACCGCAAGCAGTCATTCCCACTCTGCAAGCCATGTACACCCGCTACGGCAGGAAGGGACTGTGGGGAAAATACGGTTTTGTTGACGCTTTTAACCCTACAGTGGAGTGGTTTGACCGGGACTACCTTGGCATTGACCAGGCAGCGATTTTACTAATGATTGAAAATTACCGCAGTGAACTCATCTGGAAATACACCATGCGCGATCCGGTGATTCGAAAAGGATTACGGGTGCTTGGTTTTGAGTCGATAAAATAGAAAGAGGTTACAGGTTCAGGGTTCATGGTTTTCATTATAAGCAGTAGCGAAATCTGTTAAAATTTGAAAATGGAACATTAGATATAAAAAACTACAGCCATGAACCCGAAACGGTGAACCCTGAACCAACACATCACGCTAAAAATACCATGAACGGGCGAACGAATATAAAACAATTTTCTGAAACGCACCCGCAAACAATCTGGCAATTGGCGTTTGCTATTTTCTTGTTTTTGAATGTTTCCGTTTTCGCACAACCGAAAGCACTGGACAATTTAGAAACATCTGCCAAGTGGACGCTGGTGGCATCCGACCAGGTACAAATTGACACGGCTACGGTTGCCGGACGGCAGGGGAAAGCGCTGCGCATCGATTTCAATTTTTTAGCCGGTTCGGGCTACTGTGGCATTTCAAAAATACTCCCCATGCAACTGCCGCCTAATAATCGTTTCACCTTTTACCTGAAAGCAGAAACGCCGGTAAACAGCCTGGAATTCAAATTAGTGGACAGCAGCGGCGAAAACGTATGGTGGAACATCCGGCGAAACTACCAATTCCCGCAGGATTGGCAAAAGGTCGTGATAAAAAAACGACACATCACTTTTGCCTGGGGACCGGCTTCAGACCATTCGTTGAAGCAGTTCGAATCGATTCAGTATTTCATTTCCTCTGCCACCGGCGGCAGGGGCAGCATTTACCTGGACAACTTCTCATTTGAAGAATTACAGGTTCCGCCGGCTCAACTGCAGCAGCCACGCATCACCGTTTCTTCATCGCAGGGAAGTCGATTCACCCAAAATGAATTATTTGATGGTAAAGCGGAAACCGGCTGGCACAGCCAGGCACAACCGGTGCAGCAAACCCTCTTGCTCGATTTTCAGCAACCTACCGAAATCGGCGGACTGATTCTGGACTGGGACGAAGTAGATTTCCCCGTGAAATACCTGTTGCTCGGTTCTGATGACCGGCACAACTGGAAACCGGTTTACATGGTGTTCTGCGGCAAAGGCGGACGGGCTTACCTGGCGCTGAAAGACTGCGAATACCGCTACCTGAAACTCGATTTGCGACGGAGCAGCCGAAATGCCGGCTACCGCATGAATGACATTTCCCTGCAGGATTACCATTTTGCGGAAAAACCGGAAACCTTGTTTAGCCAGGTAGCGGCAGACCATCCCCGGGGATATTTTCCGCGCTACCTGCTGAACGAGCAGACATATTGGACCGTTATTGGCGCCCCGGCGGACCGGAAAGAAGCCCTGCAGAACGAAGACGGCATGGTTGAGGTGGACAAACAGCAGTTTTCCATCGAGCCGTTTCTTTTCCAGAACGGCAAATTTCTGACCCGGAACAACATGGAAATCAGCCATGAACTGGCGCAGGGCTACCTGCCGATCCCAACTGTGCAATGCAGGAGCAGCCGGGTGGAAATGCGGGTTGAAGCATTTGCCGACGGACCAGCGGACAGTTCGCTGCTCTACCTCAGCTACACGGTGAAAAATCCAACCAGCACACCGATTGCGGGAAACCTTTACCTTGCCGTGCGTCCTTTTCAGGTGAATCCGCCCTGGCAGTTTCTCAATTTTCCCGGTGGGATTGCATTGATTCATCGAATTCAATTCCGAAGCGGTAAAATCCTGATAAACGACCGTAAAACTATTATTCCGCTGACCGAAGGGGCACAGTTTGGTGCAGTGGAATTTGACCAGGGAGAAATTTCCGACTACATTTCGCGGAATTCGTTTCCGGGGCTGCAGGAGGTGCGGGACCATGTCGGGTACGCTTCTGCGGCGCTGAAATACCCGTACACATTGGCAGCGCGGGCAGAAAAACAATTCATAGTTGCGGTGCCATTTTACTACAAACAAATAATGCCGGCTACCGCACCGCATGTTAGTGAACGTCGCCGGGCAGTGGCCAACTGTTGGGAAGCGAAACTGAACCGGGTGAAGTTCCGGTTGCCACCAGGGGCTGCACGAAGATTCGGACTGGCGGGATTACACTCCCTACGAAATTCGCCTGGTCGGTACGTTCATCTATCTTGGGCAGAAAAAGCGTGCCCACCAACTGCTGAAATTTTTCTTTGCCGACCAGCGTCCTGCTGGCTGGAACGGCTGAGCGGAAGTGGTGCGGAAGGGGCTGCGCACACCCGGTTTTATCGGCGATATGCCGCACACCTGGGTCGGATCGGATTTTATCAACGCCGCACGCGCTTTGTTTGTCTACGAGGATGAGTGGGAGCATTCACTGGTGATTGGCGCGGGGCTTTACCGGGAATGGATTGATGCACCGGAAGGAATGGCTGTCTCGCATTTGCCAACTTACTACGGTGACCTGAGTTATGAGATACAGCCAACGCAGAGCGGGTACCGGGTAAAAATTGACGGGGATTTGCGGATTCCGGAAGGTAAAATAAAACTGAAATTGTTCAGGGAAAATTTATCAAAAGAAATTAAAATCAATGGCCGAAGAACAGACACATTTACCATAGATTTTGTTCGGATATCGGTACTTCCGGCGGTAGTGGAAATTTATTATTAATTTGTTGAAGACAAGAGAGGATTATATGAAAAAAGTTTTTCTGTACATTTTTTTGCTGATATTCATGAGCTTCGGCGCTGTGATGGCAGGGGGAGATGTCATCTTTTTCAGTGACAGTCCGGACCCTGCTTATTACGACCCTTCGTGGGGATTTGTGAATTCACCCAGTGTGTTGGAACTGCTTGGACCGGAAGGGAACAAGTTCCCGGTGGAAACCGCCCATGCTTGCCAGGGAATGAACAGTCTGCGCATGCACTGGACATCCCACGCCGGCGGTGACTGGGGCATTGCCATTGCATCCATCGGCTGGCCGGGGCACGATTTAACCCAGTACGACAGCATTCAATATTGGGTGAATGCCCCACAGGCGATTGACCAGGTAAATCTGCCGTCTATGGAAGTTGAAGACCTTTCCAACAACCACAGTACCCGCATCTGGCTGGGCGACTACTTTTCTGCCGTTGACGGCGACACTGCCACCTGGCAAAAGGTGAGCGTGCCAATTGATTCCTTCCAGCCCGGTCCGCAGAATTGCGATTTCACCCGGATAAAAACAATTTTTCATTACCAACATGCCGGTGACAACAGCGAGCACATTGTCTGGATTGACGAGGTGCGGGCGATTCAGACCGGCGGCGGTCCAACCGTGCCCCAGCCGCCGGCACACCTGAGCGCGACCGGCTCGGATAGCCGCATCGATTTAAAGTGGAAGCCCAACAGCGGAACCAATCTCGCCGGCTATTTTGTGTACCGCGCCGCCTCGCAGAACGGCAGTTATTCCCGGTTGAATGCGGTTCCAAGCCAAGTCAATATCTACAGCGATTTTTTCGGGCAAAATAACCAGACTTATTTATACTACGTCACCGCGGCAAATCAGAACCTGGAAGAATCATCGCCATCTGACACAGTTTGGGCAACGTCCTACGCCATGACCGACGAGGAATTACTGACCTCGGTTCAGGAAGCCACCTTCCGCTATTTTTACGACTACGGGCACCCGGTAAGCGGTATGGCACGAGAACGCAAGGGGTCCGGAAATGTGTGCACCAGCGGCGGCACCGGTTTCGGGCTGATGGCGCTGATTGTCGGGGCGGAACGAGATTTTGTCCCACGGGATTCCGCTGCAACACGCGTCCTAAAAATCGTGCGTTTCATGCAGGATTCCACCACCCGCTACCACGGCGCCTGGTCGCACTGGATTAACGGCGAAACCGGGACAACCATTCCATTCAGCCAGTACGACGATGGAGGCGACCTGGTGGAAACGTCCTACTTTATTATGGGAGCTCTCACCGCCCGGCAGTATTTCAACCGGAACACTCCGATAGAAACCGAGCTGCGCAACCGCATTACCCAGATTTGGGAAACAGTGGAATGGGACTGGTACCGCCGTTACACCAATGGGAATGTGCTCTACTGGCACTGGTCACCCAATTACGGCTGGCAGATGAACATGCAAATACGCGGGTTCAACGAAGCGATGATTGTCTACCTGCTGGCCATTGCTTCGACAACCCACCCGGTGCCAGCGCAGCTTTACCATGCAGGCTGGGCGCGCAACGGCACCCCACCTTATGTAAATGGGGGCACATTTTATGGCTACAAACAGTGGGTAGGTTACAATTACGGCGGACCGTTGTTTTTTACCCATTACACTTTTATGGGATTTGACCCGCGCCACAAAGCCGATGCCTATTGCAATTATTTTGATAACAATCGTAATATTTCGTTCATCAACCGCGCTTACTGCATCGACAATCCGTTCAATCACGCTGGATACGATTCACTGGTGTGGGGACTCACTGCCAGCGATGACCCCTGGGGCTACCTGGCGCACGAACCGTTCCAGAATGACAACGGGACCATCACGCCCACAGCCGCGTTGAGCGCTATGCCCTATGTTCCGCAGGAATCGATGGCGACACTGAAGCATTTTTATTTCACCTACGGGCCGAACCTGTGGGGCGAATTCGGTTTCCGGGATGCTTTTAACCTGGACCAGAACTGGTTTGCCGACAGCTACCTGGCTATTGACCAGGGACCGATTGTGGTAATGATTGAAAATTACCGCACCGAACTGTGTTGGAACAATTTTATGGCAAATCCGGAAATTGCACCGATGCTGACTGCAATCGGCTATGTCACCGGTTTGGAAGACACTCCCGGTCAGGTCATCGGGCAATTTGCACTCCATCAGAATTACCCCAATCCGTTCAATGCTTCCACGGTGATCGAATTTGACCTGGCAAAAACCACCCCGGTGACGCTGCAAATTTACAATGTACTGGGTGAAAAAGTGCTGTCACTTGCCAATAAAAAAATCTACTCGCAGGGTAAGCACCGGATTCAGTTTTCCGCCGAAACGCTCGCTTCCGGACTCTATTTTTACACCCTGAAATCGGGTGATTATCGTTCGACACGTCGAATGCTGTTGATGAAATAGAGAGAACGGGTGAAGCGAGGATGATGGGAAGGCACATTCTTCTGGCATCGGGGTGTGAATCGCCTCATTCGGATGGTTCCGTTTTTTAAAAGTTTTGTCTTGTAATGAAAAATAAGATGCACTCGAAAGAGCCGTTAACTGATACGCAGGTTTGAATGTCATACAAAAGACTAAATTTGAACGGCACCTGGCAGATTGCGCCGGGAAACCGGATACCCGAAAACTGGAAATACCAGGTTCCCGTTCCCGCCCTGGTGGATGTTGCCATACCGCGTTTTGACTGGCAAAAAAGTGACTATTTTTTCTACCGGAAAGAATTTACCTTTCACCGAACTGACGATTCGCGAACCATATTCCTGGAACTGGAGCAGGTAAAATACGGAACGGAAATCTGGCTTAACGGCGAATTTGTGGGTGGTGACATTCCATGTTACACCCGGCAGGAATTCGATGTTACCGCTTTTGTTAAACCGGGGCAGAATGTTTTGGTGGTCCGGGTGGGGCAAAAATCGACCTTGCCGCCGGAAAGCGCGGTTGGTAACGACTTCGAGAAACTATCATTTATTCCGGGAATCTGGGGAGATGTGTGGATACATGTTTATGGCAGCGGGCGGGTAGCGTGGTGCCGGATTCTCCCCGATTTAAACACCGGGGAAATTTCCGTTCATGTTGAAATTGAAAACCTGCGGGAAAAGACTCACAGTTTCCGTGCAGAGTTCCGGGTGCAGGAAAAAGGCACCGGTAAACCAGCCAGCGAAACAGTTCAACAGCAGTTAGAAATATCAGGAAATAGCATTTCCAGCCTGGATTTCCAAATGGCGCTTCCCGATTTTCAGCCCTGGTCACCGGAGTCTCCATTTCTGTACCAGTTTGTACTCACGCTCTCCGATGAACTTTTGCTGGGCAGCAATATTGCCTTTCACCGGATGTTGTCTGACCCGAAACGGGGAACGCTTCCCTGGCATAAATCCTGGATACGGCGAGCGCTGGCGGAAATTCCCCGGGAGCACAACTTGTTCTTTTTTCGCATGCACCTGGGGCATGCCTACAACCGCTGGTATGACATTGCCGACGAGGCCGGTATTCTGCTGCAGGACGAATGGATGTTCTGGAATACCACCGGTTCGCCGGCACAAATTGAAAAAGAATTAACCGCCTGGGTAAAGGAAAATATAAATCACCCCGGCATTGTTATTTGGGATTCGCTGAACGAGTCGCAGGATGATTTTGTGCTCAATCAATTGATCCCCAAATTGAAAAAAATTGACCCGGGTCGTCCCTGGGAGCAGGTGGATTTTCCGGAAGAGCATCCTTACATCTACTCCCTGGGTCCGGTACTAACCAATAAAAAATTCGGCTACTCGCGGGCAGTTATCGATTTAAGGAAAAGCAAACAGCCGGTAATGGTGAACGAATACCTGTGGTGGTGGCTGGACGAAAAGGGGAAACCCACCTGGCTGACCAAGCCGGTGGTACCGCGCTGGCTGGGTCCGAACCCCAACGATGAGCAGTTGATTGCCCACCAGAATTTTTTAGCATCTGAATTGGGAGAATTGTGGCGGCGGCTGGATCTGGACGCAATTCTGCCTTTTGTGTACCTGAGCAGTTCCGGGGGCGCTACGGCAAACTGGTTCTGGGGTCCGCTGAAAGTGTTGCGACCAAAACCGCTGCTCGAAGCCCTGAAAATTGCTTTTTCGCCGGTGGGCGTGAGCATCGAACTATGGGACCGGCATTTTCTATGCGGTGAAAAACGGCTGCTGAGCCTTTATCTGTTTAACGACACGGCTGAAGAGGCGACGGTAATATTGAACGTGTTTTTTCGGCGGAAACCGGAAGAAACTCTCCACCAGGAAATATTTCATTTATCCGGCGGCGAGCATCGAAAGGTGAAACGGAAGCTTCAGTTCCCTTCGGTTGAAGGAGCAGACGAGTTGGTTGCAGCGATTTATCGTGAACCGGGTGAAGAAATTGCCCATAGTAGTAAACCGGTATTCATTTTCTATCCCCCGGGAAAAATAAAGCCGGCACACTTCCCACAAATCACGGTACACGACACTTCCGGCGAAGTTATTTCCTTTTTGCAGCGGAGCTTGATACCATTTTATCGTTTCCCTGCACAGATAGAAAAATCACGAGTTTTGTTGATTTACGGTGCTTTTCCCGGGAAAATATTCGCGGCACATTCCGATGAAATCCGGGAAGCAGTAAGAAAAGGAGCCGTTTTGATTTTACAGGAACCGGAGGTGAGGGTTCGCAGGGAACATAAGCTGGAAATTTTCCCGGATTTGACCCTGACCATTCGCTATCGCCGTGACCCGGAGAAAGGTGGATACGATTCGGTGGTGCACCCGCACAGTCCCGGTCATTTTTTGTGGAATGGTATTTTGCCGGAACATTTGCATTTTTTCAACGGCGGTTTTGGTGGCGAAATGGTAAGCCAGCACAGTTTGTTTCCGGGACGTCCTTTCAATGCGGCGGCTGCCTGCAATTTAGATCTGAGGTTGCCAGCAGTGCTGGAAATACCTTATGGAAAAGGGTGGGTGATTATTTCACGAATCCAGGTGCGCGGGCGGTTGAACACAAACCGAACCGGTGGCAGACTGTACGACCGCCGCTACGACGCGGTCGCAGAAAAATATTTCCGGAATCTGTTGACCGGTTATCCCGAACAGGAAAATTACCGTCAGCAGACTGCCAATCGATTACAGCCAATTCGCTTTTTCATTTCCGATGTAACCTCGTCAACCGGGCAGGTTTTCGACATTGAGGGGCGGAGCATTTTTGCCCGCTGGGAAGTTGAAACCGTGAAACGCGAGTGGTTTTGGGTGCAATTTGGCAACCTGACCAGCCTGGCGGGGGTGCGGGTGAAGTGGAATAAAGCGTTTTCCGGGAATCTGGAAATCCACGTTTCCTGGGACAACCGGAAATGGGAAAAACTGTTTGAAGGTCGGGAGACAGGTCACGAAATATTTGTGAAACCGTCAACGGTTGAATGCCGCTACGTGAAAATATTTTATCAAAAAGGCGGCATCGGGTCCGGCTTTGCTATTAGCGAAGTTACTTTCCTTTCGCCCGAATCATCCTGAATCGCCGATGATTTTCGATAAACCAACAGTGAAAATAACTAAAGAAATAACCGGTAGTTGAACAGCGATAAAACGCTTCATAAATTGCTCCGAAAGGGGTACAGAAAAACCAGTTTTAAATCAAGCAGTAAAGATGAAAAGAAAAAATACATTTTGGGTGAAATTTAGCAGGAAACCGTTACCACTAAAG
>MVCZ01000016.1 GCA_002049825.1 Candidatus Zhuqueibacterota bacterium 4484_188 | reverse complement strand
CCATAAAATTTTGGTGGAAGCGATTGCGGAAAATCTGCAGCAAGCCGGGGTGAAACCGAAAAACATCATTATCTGGGACCGGCTGAACGAAGACCTGGAAAATGCCGGTTTCCGTATTAATATTGAGAATAAAAATAAAATACGCTGTTTTGGGAACGATGCGGTGGCTTACGACAATCGATTGTACCTGAACGGCTCGGTGGGAAGTTTGATTACCCGCACGGTAACCCGGCTGTGCACTGCGCTCATAAACGTTCCGGTACTGAAAGATCATGGCATTGTGGGTGTGACACTTTCGATGAAGAATTTTTTCGGTGCCATTCACAATCCTAACAAGTACCATCTGAATAACGGAAATCCTTACGTTGCCGATTTGTACGAAATGGACATAATTCGCCGCAAAGTGCGTTTAACTATTTGCGATGCGCTGGATGCCCAGTACGAAGGCGGACCGCCGTTCAAGCCGCAGTGGAGCTGGCAGATGAACGGAATGCTGATGGCGCTGGATGCTGTCGCCCTGGATCGGGTGGGCTGGCAAATCATTGAGGAGCGAAGGGCAAAGGAAGGTTTTCCTTCTTTGAAAAAAGCCGGACGTGAACCGGCTTACATTCTGACTGCCGGCAGGAAAGGCATCGGGCAGGCGGATTTAAGCCGCATTGATTGGCTGAAAAGGGAATTTGGTTAACGATGGCTGAGAAAAAACAAATAAACCGGCGTGAATTTTTGGAGTCGTGCGGCATACTTACCGGCGCGGCGATAATTTCTGGTGCAACCCCGTTTGCTGCCAGTTCGCTTCCGGCTAAAGATGAAAAACACCGTGTGGAAGCCCGATGGTACGAAAAACAACCCCACAAAAAAGTGAAATGCAAGCTTTGTCCGCGGGAATGCGTAGTGGATGATCGCGAGCGCGGATACTGCGGCGTGCGGGAAAATTGGAATGGCGTTTACTACACTCTGGTTCATTCCCGACCATGTACCTATCACATCGATCCGATTGAGAAGAAACCATTGTTTCATTTTTTACCGGGAACTATTGCTTATTCACTCGCCACGGTTGGTTGTAATGTAGATTGTAAATTTTGTCAGAACTGGCAGATTTCCCAAATTCGCCCGGAGCAGGTTGACAACCTGAATTTACCGCCGGAAAAGGTGGTGCGGGAAGCCCGGCGTGCTGGCGCGCCAACCATTGCTTACACTTACACCGAGCCGGTTGTTTTTTCGGAATACATGCTGGACACTGCTGCCGCCGGGCGAAAAGCGGGGGTGAAAAGCGTAATGATCAGCAACGGGTACATTCAGGCTGAACCCATGACCGACCTTTGCCAGGTGCTTGATGCGGTCAAGATTGATCTGAAAGCCATCACTGAGAAATTTTACCGGGAAGTAGTCGCCGGGGAGTTAAAACCGGTTCTGGATACTCTAGTGCTCCTGCGAAAGCTAAAAATGTGGACCGAGATTGTTTACCTGGTTGTTCCCACGCTCAACGACAGCGATGCGGAATTTCGCAATTTAGCACGATGGATTCGCACCAACCTGGGGAAAGATGTTCCGTTGCACTTTTCCCGATTTTATCCCCAGTACAAGCTTCAGAATTTGCCGCCTACTCCTGTGAAAACCCTGGAGCGGGCGCACGATATCTGTCAGGCGGAGGGACTGCACTATGTTTACATCGGTAATGTGCCGGGACACCGGGCGGAAAGCACCTATTGTCCGTACTGTTCCGAGGTGCTGATTCGGCGCCGAGGGTATTTAATTCTGGAAAATCGAATCGTCGATGGAAAATGCCCGAATTGCCAGGCAACCATTCCGGGAATTTGGCATTGATAAGATTATTTCATAAATTATCCTGAGTTCTAAGTAATTTTAGCTGGTTTGCAAGTGTGTTTTCGAAAACGTTGTGAAAGTATTACCAGGGAAAAGTTGTGAGGGGTCCAAAATGAAAACTTTGAAGGAGGTGGTTTGCATGGCATTCATTTTCTTCAGCATTTTAAACGCCCAAACCTCGGTTCAGGTCAGAAAACCCGCTGTTGCGGACATGTTTTATCCGGGCAACCCAACCGAATTGACTTCGATGATTAAAAAATTTCTATCGGAAACCAAAATAGTTGTTAAGGGAGAAATAGGCGGGTTGGTTTCGCCCCATGCCGGCTATGTTTATTCCGGGCCGGTAGCAGCCTGGTCCTACCGTCAGATCGAGGGGAAAACTTTCGACGTGGTGGTAGTTGTAGCGCCGTCACATTACGAATATTTTCCCGGGGCTTCTGTGTACCCGGGCGATTTTTACGCCACCCCCCTGGGAAAAATTCCGGTTTCAAAGAATCTGACACAGGAACTCACCAATTTGTCAACAAAGATTTATTTTTCCGAGAAGGGACACCGGGTAAGCTCGCTGGGCAGAAGTGAACATTCCCTGGAAGTTCAACTTCCCTTTCTGCAATATGTGTTAGGCGATTTCCAACTTATTCCGATTGTCATGGCTGATCAGTCGTGGGAAAATGTTCATGAATTGGCAAATGCGCTGGCAACCCTTCTGAAAAATAAAAAAGCGCTAATCGTTGCTTCTTCCGATCTGTCTCACTACCATGCCTACGACACCGCTTATAAAATGGACAAATCCTTACAGAATCTTTTTGAAACCGGCAATTTTAAGGCACTAATCGAGGGGTGCGAAAGCAGAAAGATTGAAGCCTGCGGCTACGGACCGATTGCTACCATGATGTATGCCTGTTCCTTACTTGGTTATAAAAAAACGAAAGTGCTCAAATACGCCACTTCCGGTGACGTGCCTGCCGGGAACACCATGCAAGTGGTGGGGTACATGAGCGGTGTAGCGTATCGTTAAAACCTGATTTCGGAAGCAGAATAATCTATGGATGGAAAAAGAATAGGGAAATTTCGTATTCTGCATGAATTGGGTCGCGGCGGAATGGGTGTGGTGTACTTAGCCGAGGACGAACAGTTAAACCGGAAAGTCGCCTTAAAATTTCTGAAAAAAAGCCACCTGGACAGGGAAAAAATCCTTTCCGAAGCGCGTCTTGCCAGCCAGTTAAACCATTCCGGTGTGGTAACCATCTACGATGTAATCGACACTCCCGAGGGCACCTGCATTGTGATGGAATATGTGGATGGGGAAACACTTGCCGATTTTTTAGGCACGCACCGGGTCGGCATTCCGTTGGCCTTGCGATTTGCGAAAGAATTAGTAGAAATTGTTGCTGTAGCTCACCGGAACAACCTGGTGCATGGCGATTTGAAACCGGGCAATGTTTTTATTACTGCCGATGGAAAAGTAAAATTGCTGGATTTTGGTTTAGCCGGAATTTACCACGACATGCCCGAATCTGAGGCAATGTCGGGCACTTTTCCCTATATTGCTCCGGAGCAAATCACCGGTTCTGCGCCAACCTTTCAGAGCGATATTTATGCGCTGGGCATGATTTTGTATGAAATCTTTACCGGTGTGCTTCCTTTTCAGAAGGAAAACCAGGCGGCGCAAATTTACGCCAGTATTCATGAAATTCCCCGGGATCCGACAGAACTGAATAAAAAAGTCACACCCTCACTTGCCAAAATAATACTCCGGTGCCTGGACAAAGAACCCCGGCGACGTTTTCATTCGGCGAAAAATTTGTTACTCAGTTTTAAGGCGATTGAGTCGGAGAGCACCCGTGAAGTTGAGAAAAGTGACAACCGGTTTTGGCTGATTCCCCTTTTTGCTATGTTTGTGATTCTGGGGATTGCATCATATTTCTTGTTTCAAAGAGAGCGCCAGGTGCAGGTTCAGTCGCTTGAAGAAATCCGGCTGCCCGAACCGGTGACCGTGCAAATTGATTACCGATTGAACCAAACGATTCAAACGGAAGCGCAAATTCGTATTTATAGTTTAGCTGAAATATTGCGAGAGCACCTTCAACGTATTGCGGGTCTGAAAATTTTGCTGAACGGGTTAAATGCCCGGCAAACCAGTTCTCAAAATAATAGCGACCAGAAAAACTTCCTGATGCAACTCTCTGTAGAAAACCGGGCGGGGAGTCCTTTTTTAAGCTATTCTTTTGTTAATGAGGCAAAAGATAAAACCCGGAAATATGAAATTCCCTGGTTGAAATTCGATGACCTCAAGTGGATAAGCCGTAAGGTGATGACCGATTGGTTGGACTTTCTCTTAGATAAAAAGACCATTTTGAATGAGACTCCTGCGGATATCAGCAAAAACATTAATGTTTATCAACACTTTGCCTATGCACTCTATTACTATAACGAGGGAAATTATTCTCTGGGGATTAAGAAGTGCGACCAGGCTTTGGCGATTAATCCGTTTTTTGCCCGGGCACATTATATGAAAGGTTTGCTTTTATCGAAAAAGGGAGAATATCGGCAAGCGATTGATGAATTCTACGAAGCGCTTCCCGAGGCAAATAAACGGGGAATCATCGATTGGCAATTTGCCCTGACAGATTCGGGAGAACAGGATTTCCGACTCAGTGAGGTAAAATATCAGGAAGGAAATATATTTAAAAACACCCGGTATCTTTGTCTGTATAAACTCGGTTCCAAAGAAGTGGTTATTATTACACCCGAAGACCAGACTACGCGGACAATTTCTTTTCCCGGGAGAGAAAATAATTTTATCATTCAAAAAATAAATTTCTACCAAAACAAATTTATTTTCTTTGTAAAAATGTTGAATACCCGAAAAGGGCGATTATTTACTTATTCTCCTGAAAAAAACGAATTTACACGAAGCCCATGGTTTCACTATAGCCTTTTAAAAATAAATATTCCGTATTTTGATTTTCTCGATCGCGATTCCCAGATGATTAAACATATCGATGTTCGTAATGTTGAGAATATATTTTCTATGAAATTCAATATCGGTTCATTATCGCGATATTTCTTCCCGGGGCAATCTGAAACAATAGGTCTCTTTGATGACAATGATGCTTACACGGTTGATTTTGAAAAGAAGAAAGTTGAAAGATTTCACTTTGCACTATTCGACACACTGAAGAAATTGCACCGGATAAGTTTGCTTCAAAACACACCGATCTATATTGATGATTCTGACCGCCAGATAAAAATTTATGATCTACTGAGCTCAAAACTGTTAGCCCGAATCCCCGTCCTTAAATCTGATGATTACCGGTTAGGCATAAGAAATTATCGCCGCAACTACCGTATAGATCGAACAAAAAATGAAATTTACCTTTTTTACCCGGATACGACATTTCGTATCTATAAAGTTGAAAAAAATCTGAAAATTCATTGCAGCTATAGTTTTGATATTAAAAAACATCCCGGTTCATATATTTATATTCCTCAGGTATCTTTATCGCCTTCTCAGACAGACATCTTTCTGTGGAGCAAAGAGTCTGGTACCATTTTGCTCTTTGATCCGGAAAAGAGAACAGAAGGCATTTCCCTAAAAATCTCCAGTAGAACGGTCCGGCCACCATTTATAACCGACAAATATATCTTTCTTCCCACCGGAAATCAGGTGATGGGAATTGAAAAAAGTAGCGGGAAAATATTCTGGAGGTTGAAAGGCCGGTTCCCGTTTTTCCACTGGGACCCGCGAACAAATATTCTGGTATTTTCAGAGAAAAATGCATCACGACTGGCTTTTTACCAGTACACTACCCGCCGGTTTTTAGGATTTTTTCAGTACGAATCGAAACGTCCGAAAATCACCAGGGTGTACCAGAGTCATTTATGTTTCTGTGAACAACAATCTTTTAAGAAAATAAATCTCAATACCCTGGTTACCCGCGATCCGATTCATACGGCAAATATTTATGAAAAAATTGCTCAGAACTATTTCGCCCTAAAAAGCTATACGCTTGTCGAGCAAATTACCAATAAAATATTGGATGAGTATCAACCAAACAATTTGGATATCCTGTTTCTGCAACTGCGCTGTTTTTTAGCAACCAACAACAAACGAAAGATGGTACGCCTTTTACCCCGGTTGTACAATTTCCTGCCCGAAACCCATATCTTCAAAAAGCAATTGGTTGATTTAATGAAAGGAACCGGATTATACTTATGGGAAACACCAGTTAAAATCCAACAGGGTGAAAGGTACTTAAACAGCACCGACAGGGGTTTATTGTATTCAGATATGTCAACCGCGACGCCTAATGTTTTATACAGGCTTGATTTTCATAATGGAAATATCCTCTGGCGCCGCACTTTTGGGTATAAGTTTAATGGCATTCCGGTTACCCCCGGACTTTTTCTTTTATCTCAGGCGCCGAATTTACAACAACCAGTAGACTATTCTCTCCTTAATCTGGAAACCGGGACCATAGAGGGCGTGTTCGAACAAACAAGCGTGCACAGATCCTCACCCAAATTTTACCCAGTTTCAACACAACAAGTATTGGCTGCTTATCAGGCCGGAGACGATCACAGTCTGGAATTGATAAATCTGAATACTCAGCGGGTGAAACAAATAATCAAATTAAATCATCACTTTTCATCACCGTTTGTTTACCATGATTCGATCCTTTTTATAAGCAACGATTCGCTTTATTCGTATGATGTTTCCTCGGGCACACTGAGCGTTGAACGGCGTTTTCCGTTTACCTCGAGTATACGCAGGATTTTGTTTGTTAACTCGTTTTCTTTTCTTGTGGAAGATTTTCGTTCGCAGGTTTTAAATCTAAAAGTTACCACCGGAGAAATTGAGAATTTGGGTCGTGCCAGATTTGCCACTCCAGGTTTAGGTTTTATCAATACTCAAAATGAGTATTTTTACTTTGCCGGAAACCGGATGGAAAAAATAAAATTGGAAAAAGATATGCGCGTGAAACAGGTTTTTCAAAATCGCGAACGTGTTTTTATGTTGGAACAAGACCGGATTTGCCAGATAGAAAACGGGAAAA
>MVCZ01000015.1 GCA_002049825.1 Candidatus Zhuqueibacterota bacterium 4484_188 | reverse complement strand
GAAAACCGGGCAGCGACACCGCTGTCACTTCCCCAGGGAATGTTAGGAATGGGCGTCCAGGTAGGTGATATTATAAGAGTCCGCAACGGACTGCTGGACAGCCAGTACCGCCAGACCAATCACATGCTCAGCTCGGCAACGGCTCGGGAAGATATTTACAACCAAATCGAAGTGATTCTGCAGGAACCCAGCGAAACGGCAATTGGTAGTCAGATAAACGAATTTTTCCGGGAGTTCAGTCATTTAGCTGCCGACCCGGAAAACACTGCCATCAGAAATACCATCGTGCAAAAATCCAAGTCACTCACCGAAGCCTTTCGCGGGCAGAGCGAACAGATCACCAAACTATCTGAGTCGATTAAAAATAATGCTATGGCGGCGGTTGACCAGGTAAATGAAATTGCCCGGCAAATTGCCGAACTAAACGGTAAGATTACCGGGAACGAATTCAATAGTTTCGGTGCCAACGATTTACGCGACCGGCGCGACATGCTGGTGGATCGCCTGTCGGACTACATGAAAGTCAGCTACAGCGAAAATTCGCGTGGTCAGATCACCGTAGTAGCGGAGGGAATGAACCTGGTTTCCGGCGTGAAAGCAAACACGCTGAAGGCAGAATTGAGCAATGATGGAGGGAATCTACAATTAGCGATTAAGGGCTCCAACGGAAACAGCGGGTTAATTAAGTCCGGAAAATTAGGTGCTCTGCTGCAGATGCACAATCAGGAAATTCCCGATTTGATGGAAAAACTGGACACCCTTGCTGCGGGATTCATTGAAGAAGTGAACCGTATCCATTCTGCCGGGCAGGGTTTAGCTACCGGTGATCCGCCAACACCCAGCACCGGCATTAACTTTTTTACCGGAAACAGTGCATCGACCATTAATATTTCTTCGGAAATCTTAAATGACGTTTCCAAAATCGCTGCATCAAACGACGGTACACCCGGTAACGGAGATGTGGCGTTGGCAATTTCCAATATTCGCAACACCAAAATATTTAACGGCGGCACCCAGACACTGGATGACTATTACACCGGCATTATTAAAAATATGGCAATCGATATCGAGACTGCCCAGAACAGCCGGCATAGCAACCAATTGTTGAAAGAACAAATACAGAACCAGCGAGAGTCCGAATCGGGTGTTTCACTGGATGAAGAATATGATTTAACAAAAAGTGGTGAACAGCAATGAGAGTAACACAAAACTACAGCATACACAGCTTGCTTCAGAGGGTAAGCGACGCCAGGGAACGGATTCAAACATTGCAATTCAACCTGGCAACCGGTAAGCGAATTAACCGGATGTCGGACGATCCGGAGCACATCGAAACGGTTTTACGTTACAGCAACCTGCTCAAAAATCACGAGCGGTTCGAAAAGAATCTGCAAAATGCAATCGATTTCATGTCCATCTCTTCCCAGGCGCTGGACGATGCCATCGATACTATGTCCCACGCAAAGGAACTTGCGGTTAAGGGGGTAACCGGCACCAACAACGAAGAATGGGAAGCGATGGCTGAGCAGGTGAACCAGATGCTGAAACAAATGGTGGACTTGGGCAACACGCGGTTTAACGGCAGGTATGTTTTCGGCGGTTCTTATACCAACGAACAACCCTTTACGTTAAAAGCCGATGAATCGAAAGTGGATGCGAACAGCAACGGTATTGATGGTGCGTTGAAGACCGAATTTGGTGACCAGCGAATCGAGCAATACAACGTGACCGGTCAGGATGCATTCATGGGCACTGTGGATGTGTTCCAGACACTGGTTGATTTACGCGATGCTTTCAAAGCGCATGACGACTCGGCAGTCCAATCACTGATTGACCAGGTGGAGCAAGCCACGGATCAGATCGTTCAGCAAAACGGAAAGCTGGGGAGCAAAATCAACCGTTTCGAACTGTACCTGCAGCAGTACCAATCGCAGGACGTTAAGTTGCAAGAGTTTCTCTCCGGCATCGAAGATACCGATGTAGCAAAGGCGATTACCGAATTGCAGATTGAACAGACCGGATTAACCACTGCGCTGCAGGTTTTGTCGCAGACTTTAAATATTTCATTAGTCGATTTCATGAAGTAACTGTTGAAATTTCAATGAGAAGTGTTGAAAAGAGTAACCTTGATTTACAGAAAGCAAAAAGAGCGTAAAAGCAAAGAAGATATTATACTTTTAATTTATAAGGAGTTAGTTCACATTTTAGATAAGCGTATTTTTTGGCATTTTAATTGCAAAATTGAAGGATAAATTGAAACGGAGAAGTATGAATGAAAGTGGTAACTCGGCAGTTCGGAGAACTTGAGGTTTCGGAGGAGCAAGTAATTCACTTTCCCAAGGGAATTATTGGATTTGAAGATTGCAGAAATTTTATCATTGTAAACGACGAGGATTTCGAGCCATTCAGGTGGTTAATCTCTCTGGATAAAAAGGAAATCGGTTTTCCCGTTTTAGACCCTTTCTTAGTAACCGAAAAATTTATTAAGGAGTTTCCGAGGAAGGTGGTGCAGGAGTTGCGGAATGAACGGGCGTTGATGGATGTTTTTTGTATCGTCACGCTGAAAGGTGAGAGAGGCAGCGTCACAATGAATTTGAAAGGTCCCATCCTCATTGATTATAATAAACGGGAGGGAAGACAAATAATTTTAACTTCGGAGGATTTGTCAGTATCACATCCGATTAGTTAGCAGGAAGCGGACACTAAGCCAAGGAAGGTGATTGTATGTTAGTACTAACAAGGAAGTTAGGCGAGAATGTGGTAATTGGAGATGAAATATCGGTAAAAGTAGTAAATATTGAGAACAACAAAGTTCAATTAGGAATTCATGCTCCATCATCTGTAACAATTTACCGGCAGGAACTGATAGATAAAGTTCGCCAACAGAATAAATCGTCCGTTATTTTACATAAAAGTGAAATACGTGATGCGGCAGTTCAGTTGAAGAACATTCTTAATCATAAAAACTAAAATGGATTATGGATAATTTATCGGGGAACCAGGAATTGCAATCTTCCAGCGTTGACATTCTTCTCGCGCAACTTAAAAAATTGTCCCATGCTGACCGGGTTCTGTTGGGGCTTTACTTCTATGAAAAACTATCCATTGAAGAAATTTCGGTCATTCTGAGTACTTCCCCCCGGATGGTAGAATCAGACCTGGAACGAATTGCACCTTACCTGGAACTGAAACCGATCTCGACGCATGAATCCAGGGACGCATTCAGCGAAATATTTGGTTGATCTCATGAAAAAGAAAAAGAAAAAACGTAAACGATCGATTTCCAGGTACACCGGTTCTCAAGCAAAACCACAGAACAGAACGGCTGTACAGACGATTTCGCTGTGTATGATTGTGAAGAATGAAGAAAAGTTTTTGCCCGGCTGTCTGGAGAGTGTGCAAAACCTGGTAGATGAAATTGTAATTGTAGATACCGGCAGCACGGATAAAACCCAGGATATTGCCCGGAAATTCGATGCCAAACTATATAATTTTAAATGGAGAAACGATTTTGCCGAAGCGCGCAATTACGCCCTGGAGCGTTGTAGTTCCTCCTGGATTCTCTACCTGGACGCCGATGAACGGCTTCCCGAAAAATACCATACCCTCCTCCGGGAACAAATTTCGTTAAACGATGCTGAGGCACTCTACCTGAAGGTGTACAGTTCGGTTTCGGGAATATTAGGCAATGTTCCTCATATTCAGGCGTATCCGCGGCTGTTTAGAAAAATACCCGGTGCGCAGTTCGAAGGCAAAATTCATGAGCAAATCACCCCATCGCTTAAAAGATTAAATGCCCGTTTTAAATATGTGGACGCAACCATTGAACACCTGGGTTATGCGCAAGACGACTATGTTTTGAAACAAAAGATCGAAAGAAATCTGGCGTTGCTTGCCGATCAGATTCAGAAAGAACCGCGCAATGCTTACGCCCATTTTCAAATGGGGCAAACACTCCTGTTGAATCAAAAAATCGAGGAAGGCAAATTATATTTACTAAAAGCACTAAATTTCCACAGTTTGCCGTCAAATCTCACTTCTACTGCACTGCTCATGTTAGCGAATGAATATTTCAAAGACGAAGATTATGATATCGCGCTGGGTCACATCGAAAAAGCCATTCAGTTGTCCCCGCGGCAGCGCCTGGGCTATTTCTTACAATCCGAGTGTTATGCCAAGCAACACCACTGGAAAGAGGCGATCGAAGCCTTACAGAAAGTACAACAATATTCCGATACACCTTTCAGCGACATCAGCATTGAGAAGACTTTCGACGCTTATTTGCTCTCGCAGCGAATGGGACTCTATTGGTTTCACCTGGGAAATCACTCCCGGGCAATGGAATCTTTTTGGGACTATTTCCGGCAAGCCCGCTCGGTGCGGTTCAGTTTTCTGGAAAAGTGGGTTCATGCCTGGCAGGAACTCGGTTCGCCCGCAGAGGAGGCGAATAAAATAATCGGGTATTTCCGAAATAAGCCGGACGCTTTTGACGAGGAAATTGCTGCAGCCAAGATGTTAGCAGGTGTCGCCGAAAAAGTGCAGCAAAGCGAGTCTATGGCAGACTACCTGAAGTTTTGCCTGAATAAAAACCCCCATGATGCTACGAGCTTATATTACCTGGGAAACATTGCATTGGAAAGAAACGATGTAACCACGGCGGTGAATTATTATCAAAAGGCACTGCAGATAGAACAAAACGTCTGGGAAATCTACTACAATTACGCGGTTACCCAAATCAAATTAATGGATTTCGCGGCAGCTATCCGGACGCTCGAGAAAGCGGTTCAACGATTCCCGGAAAAGGAACCCACGGTTAAACGGCTGATAACCGGGTTATATGCCAAGCTGGGTATCTACGACAAAGTGATGGAAAATTTAAGCGAATCTATAGAGGCAGGATAAAATGGAAATTACTAAAGTTTCGAAAAAAACAGGCGATATTAGAATTTAGAAGTAAACGTTCTTTGAAATGGAGAATAAGTATCGGCAGTGTGCTTTTCTCCGGAATTTTAAACTGTCATGTCTGCCGGAGGCAGACTAACCTGAGAAGGGATTCTCAGAGACCAATAACAAGGAGGTTATCATGGCATTCTACAACGGATCCCGTATTAACACCAACGTAGGCGCATTAAACGCCTTCAATGCTCTTACAAACATTAACGCCAAGATCGGTACTGTTCAGATGCGGTTAGCATCCGGTAAACGGATTAACAGCGCCGCGGACGATCCTGCCGGTTACACTATTGGTAAAAAGCTGGAGGGGCGGTCCCGCAGTCTCACCCAGGCTCTGAATAACGTCGGCGAACTGAAAAACATCCTCTCGGTTGCCGAAGGCGGTTTACAGAGCATTAACGACATTTATGTCGGTATCAAGGAAAAGGTGATCCAGGCAGGGAACGGTTCCTACGGCGCCAACGAGTTAGCCGCTATCGTCACCCAGGTGAACGATATGTTGGACGAGGTGGATGATATCATCAGCGAGACCAAGTTTAACGGCACCGCTCTTCTGAACGCGCAATTTACTTCCAAAACGTTCCAGACCGGTGCGGACAGCGGCGACAGCTTGAGCGTCTCTTTGAGCGCTACCATTGATTCGGCCGATTTCGGTCTGAGTTCCATCACTTCGGCGAATGTCGGCTCAAGCACCACGCTGAGCAGTTTGGATACCGCCATCAACCGGGTAAGCACCGAATTGCAGAATGTGGGTTCGCTCATGTCCCGTCTGGACGTGAAGGAACAGACGCTTTCTACGTCGATCACCAATACCGAGGCGGCAATGAGCCGGATTATGGATGCGGATATTGCTAAAGAGCAGTTGGAGTTAACTAAGCTTCAAATACTACAGCAAACATCCACCGTCCAGTTAGCCCAGGCGAACGCCGCTCCGCAGGGAGTCTTAAGCCTGTTTCGTTAATAAGTTTATCGGTCAGGGAGAGTCATCCTGAGCGATGGCTCTTCCTTGTTTTAGACGCCGGTTTTCACTTTAGGCAGACAGATTAGTCAGGAATAAGTGTGGATAAAGGGATTGCAGCCGCCGTTTGTCCCCAAATTTCACAGGCTGCCACACCTGCACAGGCAGGAAATTAAGAGAAGGGATTCTCACAAACACCTAACAAGGAGGTTGTAATGGCATTCTACAACGGATCCCGTATTAACACCAATATTGGGGCGTTAAACGCCTTCAACGCTCTAACCAATATTAACGCCAAGATCGGCACCGTCCAGATGCGGTTAGCATCCGGTAAACGGATTAACAGCGCCGCGGACGATCCGGCTGGTTACACTATTGGTAAAAAGCTGGAAGGGCGGTCCCGCAGTCTCACCCAGGCACTGAATAATGTGGGAGAATTGAAAAACATTCTTTCCATCGCCGAAGGTGGGTTGCAGAGCATTAACGACATTTATGTCGGCATTAAGGAAAAGGTGATTCAGGCAGGGAACGGTTCCTACGGCGCCAATGAGTTAGCCGCTATCGTCACCCAGGTGAATGACATGTTGGACGAAGTTGATGACATCATCAGCGAAACCAAGTTCAACGGCACCGCTCTTCTGAACGCCCAGTTTACTTCCAAAACGTTCCAGACCGGTGCGGACAGCGGCGACAGCCTCAGTGTTTCTTTGAGCGCTACCATTGATTCGGCGGATTTCAATCTGAGCTCTATCACTTCAGCCAATGTCGGGTCGAGCACCACGCTAAGCAGTTTGGACACTGCGATCAACCGGGTAAGCACCGAATTGCAGAATGTGGGTTCGCTCATGTCCCGCCTGGACGTGAAGGAACAGACGCTTTCCACGTCGATCACCAATACCGAGGCAGCAATGAGCCGGATTATGGATGCGGATATTGCCAAAGAGCAACTGGAGTTGACCAAACTTCAGATACTCCAGCAAACATCCACCGTTCAGTTAGCCCAAGCGAATGCCGCACCCCAGGGAGTACTCAGTTTATTCCGTTAAGCCAGAGCCACGAAAGGGGTTGCTCTTCGGAGTAGCCCCTTATTATAAACGACTACGGTTGGTTTTCTGCAGGAACTTTTTTAGATTCAAAGAAGCTCCTGTTGAGAATCAAATTTTGCTAAAGATTAAATTGAGAGGGTCGACAATTTAAAATAGCAACTCATCAGGCATGGACGCCTGAATAAGATAGAACAAAATACAAGGAGGTATTTGTTATGGCTTTCTACGGTGGCTCTCGGATTAACACCAACGTTGGTGCGTTGAACGCACTGAACGCATTGAACGTGATCAATTCCAGGATTGGCACGCATCAACTGCGTTTAGCCAGCGGTAAACGCATCAATTCGGCTGCGGACGATCCAGCCGGCTATACCATTTCTCAGAAACTGAAAGGACGCTCCCGTTCGCTCACCCAGGCATTAAATAATGTCGGTGAAGCAAAGAATGTCCTCTCGGTCGCCGAAGGCGGGTTACAGAATATCAACGATATTTTAGTAACCGTGAAGGAGAAAATGATTCAAGCCGGAAACGGATCATACGGATCGAGTGAATTAAATGCAGTACTCACCCAGATTAACGACCTGCTGGATGAGGTTGATGACATTGTGTCGGAGACCAAATTCAACGGGACACAGTTAATTGACGGGAACTTTACCAGCAAAGTGTTCCAAACGGGTGCGGACAGTGGCGACAGTATTACCGTGAACCTGAGTTCGACCCTGGATTCGGCTTCATTCAATCTGGATTCACTCACATCCAGTGATCTGTCCTCTCTGGCAGCGCTTTCCAGTGTGGATAGCTTTATCAACTCGGTAAGCTCGGAATTGCAGACGGTGGGTTCGCTCGTTCAGCGGCTGGATAACAAGGAAGCTACGTTGCAGGTTGCTATTACCAATACGGATGCTGCGGCAAGTCGTATAATGGACGCAGATATTGCCAAGGAACAGCTTGAAATGACCAAGCTGCAAATCCTTCAGCAAACATCGACCGTTCAATTGGCACAAGCAAACGCAGCACCCAATACGCTATTATCTCTCTTCCGGTAAGCAGGTGAATGGAGTCTCCCAAACGGGAGACTCCCGCCTGTTTGGAGATAGTTCAACCTGTAAACGAATATCGAAAAGGAGTTCGATTTTATGAATACGGCATTATCATAT
>MVCZ01000014.1 GCA_002049825.1 Candidatus Zhuqueibacterota bacterium 4484_188 | reverse complement strand
TTCATTTCGCCCAGACCTTTGTAGCGCTGGATATTCATTTTTTTCTCAGATTTTCCGTTTTTACTGAACCGCTTGACAATCTCGTTTTTCTCATCATCGTCGTAGGCATAAATTTCTTCTTTTCCGACTTTAACACGGTAGAGCGGTGGTTGGGCGATGTACACATGCCCCAGCTCGATCAGTTTGCGCATGTAGCGGAAGAAGAAAGTAAGCAGCAGGGTGCGAATGTGCGAGCCGTCCACGTCGGCATCGGTCATAATGATGATTTTGTGATAGCGAAGTTTTTCCAGGTCAAACTCTTCGTCTCCGATACCGGCGCCGAAAGCGGTAATAATCGTTTTAATTTCATCGTTTGCTAATATTTTGGTCAGGCGCGCTTTTTCCACGTTCAGAATTTTACCCTTCAGCGGCAGGATTGCCTGGAAGCGCCGGTCACGCCCCTGCTTTGCCGAACCGCCGGCAGAGTCGCCCTCTACCAGGTAGATTTCGCACTGCGCCGGATCGCTGATACTGCAGTCCGCCAGTTTGCCGGGCAAAGTGCTGGATTCCAGGGCGCTTTTACGTCGGGTTAGTTCCCGGGCGCGCCGGGCGGCTTCGCGCGACTGCGCCGCCGTGGTATTCTTGTCAATAATCTTGCGCCCGATGGATGGGTTCTGCTCCAGAAATTCGGACAACTGCTCGTTAAAAATCGATTCAACTACGCCTTTCACCTCGCTGTTACCCAGCTTGGTCTTAGTCTGTCCTTCAAATTGCGGTTCCCCCACCTTCACGCTGATTATTGCGGTGAGTCCTTCGCGAACATCGTCTCCCTGCAACTGAACGTTCTTGAGCAGGTTATTTTTATTCCCGTACGCATTCAGCGACCGGGTGAGCGCAGATTTAAAACCGCTTAAATGGGTGCCGCCTTCAATAGTATTTACATTATTGCAATAGGTGAAAATATTGTCATTGAAAGAATCGTTGTACTGGAAAGCGATATCGACTTCGACGCCCTCTCTTTCTCCGTTGATCAGGATGGGTTTGTGCAGGGCAGTGCGGTGCTGATCCAAATATTTGACAAATTCGGCGATGCCGCCTTTGTAGTGGAATTCCTCGCTGTTACCATCGCGATTGTCCTTCAGGATAATGCGCAGTCCTTTGTTCAGGAATGCCAATTCCCGCATGCGATTTGCCAGGGTATCGAAATTGTATTTCACCTTTTTGAAAATAGTGTTGTCGGCTAAAAAGGTGGTTTTTGTTCCCCGGCTTTTGATCGGTCGTACTTTTTTCACCGGGCCCTGGGGAATGCCTTTCTGGAAGCGTTGCGAATACACGTATCCGTCCCGGTAGACTTCGACCTCGCACCATTCGGAAAGCGCATTAACTACCGAAGCCCCTACGCCATGCAGACCGCCGGAGACCTTGTAGTTGCTTTTATCGAACTTCCCGCCGGCATGCAGAACGGTCATAATTACTTCCAGTGCCGATTTTTTCAGCTCTTTGTGCTGGTCTACCGGAATACCGCGACCGTCATCAACCACGGTAATGCTTTCGTCTTCGTTAATCGTCACCACGATTTTTGAGCAGTAACCAGCCATAGCTTCGTCGATGCTGTTATCCACGATTTCGTAAACCAGGTGATGAAGCCCATGCTGGGTAGTGTCGCCAATGTACATTGCCGGGCGGCGGCGAACCGCTTCTAATCCCTTTAATACCTGTATGTTCGCAGCAGAATACTGGCTCGAACCTTTGCTTTTGTTTTCAGCCATTATTACCTCTTAAAAAAATTTGATGTCACTTACTACGTTTTTTCCGATTTTCTTATTCAGTTTTTCAATAATTTCATTTTTAAAAAATTGCAATTCATTTCGCCAGGCGGCGTCTTTCACTTTCACAAACAAATTTCCCTTTACCATTTTGAACGGTTCGGTTCTTTCGGAAATTTCTTTACCCACCACACTGTCCCAGTAAACAAAGGCAAAGTTTTCCTCAATCTTTTCCTTTATGCCGATTGACTGTAAAAACTGGTCAATCAATTTGTTTAACGGTTTTGCTCCGCTCATTGCACCCTACCCGGATTTACCGTTCCCTGGTTTATTTGGTAAAAAGAAGTATCGCTGCCCCAGGTATTCAGCTTGTCAAAAAAATTCGCCGAAGTGGTGGTGATGAACACCTGCCCGATTTCCGACAATGACCGAATCATATTTGAGATGCGCTCGGCATCCAGTTCACCGAAAATATCATCGAACAGCAAAATAGGCTGCTCCTTTTGCATACGCTGCAAATAGTTGAATTCAGCCATTTTTAAGGCAATGACAAAGGATTTGTGTTCGCCTTGCGAACCAACTGTGCGCAACGGTTTACCATTAATCAAAAACAACAGGTCGTCACGATGGGGACCAACTGTGGTGGTGCCCAGGGTCAGGTCTTTCGCCCGGTTTTGCCTGAATGCTTCCCGGTACGCCGATTCGATATTTTCGCGCCCGGTCAGGCGGAAAGTGCCCTGGTAAATTATTTTAGTTTTGTCGCCGCTGCCGCTGAGCTGTTGATAGTACTTTTTTACCTCTTCGCTTAAAACTCCGGTTGCCTCGATACGTTTTTCAATCAGCACCATACCGTTCTGAATCAGCGCATCTTCCCATGAAATTAGCAGGTTTTCATCCGGCGTTTCCTGTTGCAGCAAACTGTTTCTCTGTTTCAGTGCGCGTTTATATTCTAACAAATGGTGCAGGTAAAGCTTACTGGATTGGGAAAGCATAATGTCCAGAAATTGCCGGCGCTTCTGCGGTCCCTGTTGGCTGGTGGCAAGGTCCGAGGGAGCAAGCAGAACCAGCGGGATGTTTCCAATGTAATCAGTAAAACGCTGAATCCGCTCTCCGTTAAAGATTAACCGTTTCCCATTTAGCGGGGAATATGCAATAGAGCAGGTATGCCTACGTCCCTGAGTCGTGGTAAATTCTCCCTGAATTCGAAAATAATCTGCATTCGACAAAATGAGATTCTGATCTTTGTTTGTACGAAAACTTTTGGTCAAAGCTGGATTTGCCAGCACCGCATAATCAGGTCGCACAAACCGAAGCTGCAATTTCGGCGTTGAAATATGTCGCAAAATGTCCTGCAAATAGCGCGAGTTAAAGGCGATTAAGAAATCATCCCCGTTAAACTCGCAGGAAATCCGTTCCTGCGCCTCGCCGCCGTAGTCGATGTCCTCGGCGTGTAGTTCAATATACTGCGGGAAAATGTGCAAAATAACCTGCGAGGTAAGTGGATTCGAAAACAGGGAAACACGTTTCACCGAGGCGTAGAAGGTGTCGGTATCGACCAGCATTTCGTACGGTGTTTCTTGCGGGATGACCCGTTCGTAATCCACGAAACTTTCTTCGATCAGACGGGCAAATATTTGCGCGTCCGGCATCTCGAACAACGCGTGTTTATTCCCGAAATAAATGGTGCTGCTTCCCTCAACGTCCAGGTTCCGTACCACGAAATTGAGCGACCGTACCGGGATAATGGCAGAGATCTCGATTTCGGGCAAAGATTCGTCGGTGTAACTCATTTTTGCCAGCCGGTGACTATCGGTGGCAATCGCTTCCACTTTACCGGTTGTGATATCAAAATAAACGCCGGTGAGTGCGGCGCGCAGTTCATCGGTCGAGCAGGCAAACATGCTGTTTTCGATTAATTTCTTAAAGATACTGTTTTCCAGCGCCACCTGCTTCAGATTCTCACCCAAATCCGGACGCTGGGGGAATTCAACCGGATTCACACCGGATATTTTGTAACGTCCGAAATCGGAGGTAACTTTCATGCGAAATTGCTCGTCCACCTCGAATTGCAGTTCACTGTTGGGCAGTTCCCGAATGATATCATGAATCAAGCGACCGGGAATGGCGACCGCACCTTCTTCGGTAATGGAAGCCGACGCCCAGGACAGCAGGGTTATTTCTAAATCCGTTCCGACAATTTTCAGTAAATTATCCTCGGTAAAGAGGAGTACATTTTGTGTCATCATAAAGGTGGAGCGCTGGGGAATCACGTTTACCACCTTTTGAAGTGCGTTGTAAATTTCGTCCCGATTAATGGAAAATTTCATTCCTATTCCTCCATGCTTGATTCATGATTTTTAACTCGACAAGTTAATGAAAAATATGGGATTTTCCAAATAAAAATAAACTCTTTTGTTGTCTGCAAATCCAACAGATGTCGGTGTGCGGAAAGCAGAAGTTCAGGTTGTTGCGTTTGCTGATTTTCGGGTGTGCCGGGCGAATCACTTCTTCTTTTTCGTTTGGGACATTCATGTCACGGTGTGCCAGGGGTGACGCAGTGAACCAATCCCTTGTATTTTTATGATTTAAACCATTTCCTATACTTGCGGCGGGACATCCGTGTCTCACTTGTGAGTCGCTGCTCTAAATTTCCACCACTTCTTACTTCCACATTATCATTGGGTTAACCCTATTTCCAGGATCATGGCACGATATGTGTCTATTAATGATAGTAAATAAATGATAATACACAAAGGCATGAAATCAATTTTGGCGTTAACCCTGGACAATAAACTGATATCCGAAATGAACAGCACTTTTGCAAAGAAGAGAGTCGCCGAAGTGCGCACATTCTCAGAATCTCTGGAACTGATTGATTATTTCCTGAAACAGTATGTACCGCTTATCGTGCTGGATATTGATGTGTTGAAGGAAAAAGTGCTCCATCTGATCCGGATTTTACGCTCGATCCACCGGGAGACTCAGTTTATTTTAGTGCTTTCTTCAAAAAACATGCAAATCTGTTCGGCGGCACTTTCCCAGGGAGTGGTGTCCTACCAGGTAAAGCCCATCTCAACCGAAAATATGCTTGAAGTAGTTGCTTCAACCTTAAAAATCCCCATACACAATAATTAAGGAGGTACTATAATGTATCGTTTTTTACTCGTTTTTAGTTTAGTTTTTTTGGTAGCCGGCATGGGCGTGCTCAGTGCACAGACCTATGTTGGTCCGGAGAAGTGTTTGCAGTGCCACAACAATCCGGCGCTGGGTGACGCAACCGGGTGGCGGAGTTCCCTTCATGCTAATGGATATTCCTACGTCCCCGATGATGCCAATTCCCTGGTCGACAAGCTTGGTATTGTAGCCGATTACGACCAGAACGGGATTGATGATTTCAAAGATGGCCTGGATTTTAACACCATTAACAGTGCATTTGATCAGTACAAGCCAAATGCGCCGATTCTGGGTTACAGTCCAAGCACCGGCTACACTGTTACCATCGGCCAGGTTACTCACAAAGTATATCTAACCTATGGCGGTAGCGGATACTGGAAACAGCGTTATATGGTAAGAATTAACACATCCCAGGGTGAATCTGCCGCGTTGTATATTTCGCCGGTACAATATAACGATGTAACTCATGCCTATGCTGCTTACCATCCTGAAAAGTGGTGGGACGCAAGCAATCAGCCCATATATACCCCAAGTTCCACACTCGCGGATGCAGCAAATTCCAAGAGTATGCCGCAAGGATGTTCCGGTTGCCACATGACGGGTCTTGAATTAAGTCAGGACTCCAACGGAGAGTGGATTGCCAGCGCTGCCCCGGTAGAAAATGAAGCATTGTATTCAAGTTATAACAACATCTGGGATGTTGACGGCGATGGAGACCTGGATCAGATTAACACCGGATGCGAGTCATGCCATGGACCGGGTAGTACCCATGCTGCATCACCATCTGCTGCCAACATCATCAACCCGGATTCTTTAACGTCGGAACAGGCCAATAATCTGTGTGGATTCTGCCACAACAGGGGTAAAAGCCTCCCTAACAACACCTTTGGCTTCCCATTCGATGATCAAAATCTGACCGGATGGATGGTAGGCGAACTGGTGGCTAATTATTTCACTGACGGTGGCGGGGACTGGCCGGATGGTAAACACTCGGTTAAACATCGCCAGCAGTATCTTGATTTTATTGAAAGCAGCAAACCAACATTTCAATTTCACCAGGTGCGTTGCTCAGAGTGCCACGATGTTCACAACACCTTGAAACATCATATCCGCGAGGAAATTGAGGAAGAAGACAGCCTGGGTAATCCCTTGGTAATCCAGACAGAAAATGATAACAACACACTCTGTTTAGCCTGCCATGCTACCCATGGCGATTTTACCGACATCCCCAAGGAATGGGTAGCGGATTATAATAATCACATTAACGACATTGCTGCGGTGGTTACCCAACATACCCATCACCCTTACGACCCGGAAGGTAACGGAGCATCCCGGTGCTCCAAATGCCATAATCCAAAGGTAGCAAAATCGGCGATTGCCTACGATATTCATTCGCACACTTTCGAACCAATTGCCCCGGAAAAAACGGTTGTTTATCAGAATTCCGGCAATGGTATGCCGAATGCTTGTGCAGTCAGTTGCCATGTGAAATCGAATTACCCGAATTTTGGGATCGATTTCAGTAATGACAATTTTGCTGTCTGGAATGAGGCAACCGACCTGGCGCTGGCAGATACCCTGATGCATTACTACGGACCGAATGGGGTTTGGTGGCAGTTTACCGGAATTGAACAAACCAGTGTGCAGGTTCCGGCGACACTGAGTCTGAGTCAAAACTTCCCCAATCCGTTTAACCCGGAAACAAATATTGTATTTGAGATTCCCACCCGCAGTGAAGTGAATCTGAGCGTTTACAATGTGCTGGGTCAAAAGGTAGCAGAGCTTTACAAAGGAACCACGGCACCCGGAAGCTACAAAGTAACCTTTGATGGTAGCGGATTCTCCAGCGGTTTCTATATTTACAGCTTACAAACCGGGAATCGAATTGTCACCAAGAAGATGCTGTTAATGAAGTAGCTATTTGGTGCGAAACAGATTTCATCATTTTTCAAAGGTGCCGCTCTTCGGGGCGGCACCTTTTTTAATTGTTTCAAAATTCCCCGCTTCATCCTGTTTGCTAATTCAATCCATCAAATCAGCAAATATTATTTGGGGATTCCAAGTTTTCTTCATATCTTGAACATTGTTTCAACTAAGGGGGAGGAGAGAATTCACAGAATGTCTGGGAACAGATCAAATAAAGATGCGGAGATCTGATTTGGAAAATTTGAAAGACCAGAGTAAAAAGGAAATACCCAAATTTCGCTCTCTGAAATTCCGGTTAATGACGCTCATTACCATGTTGCTTATTCTGGTGGTTGGGGTGCCCGTTGGCTTGTACCTTTACCAATTGGACCGAAATTACCATGAGCTTTCGATAAATTTTATCGAGTCTGCCAGCCAGGTGGTGTATCAGTTTATCTATGACGGGATGATGCAAAACGATTCTCTGCAGATACAGCACAATTTGGAACTGTTGGCGCTGGACCCCGGTATCCGACTGGTGCGGTTGATGCGACCCACCGGCATGATTCTATATTCGTCCAGAACCGCGGAAATCGGCAAGAACCTTCACGAATTGCCCGAAGAACTGGCGTTTGGAATTGATACCACTCCGGGAGAGGAAACATTTAAGCGCATCGGAAATGTTTACTCACACCACCATTCTATCCGGGTTCAGAAAGAATGCACTGCCTGCCATGCAAACAAGGGAGCGGTAATTGCCGTTTTAGATGTTCACGCCGGTTTCACCCAGTCCGGTTTACTCTATGATAATTCGAAAAAACTGGTTATTTCCGGCGGTGTGCTAATTATTCTTATTCTCTGGGTGGTGCTAAATTTTTTATACCAGTCCCAAATTGAAACACGATTACATACGATTATTTCGGGGTTTGAGAAGCTTTCCCGGGGCGATTACGATTCAACCATCCACATGCCCGGTAAACACGAACTGGCATTCCTGGCGGGCAAGTTTAACCAGATGCTGAAAAGTTTGAAATTAGCCCGCCAGAAAGAGGAAAAATTCATTGTGGAAAAATTGGAGCGGGCAGACAGGTTGGTCACTTTAGGCGAAGTGGCTGCAGAGATTGCTCATGAGGTGAACAATCCTGCCGGGATTATCCTGACCCGGGCAGAATTCCTGAAAGAGGAAATGGAAGAGACAAACCCGGATTCGGTTTGTGTGGAAGACCTGAAGATTATTATTAAACAAACCGAAAAGCTTGCCGACACCACCAGAAGTATTTTACACTATGCCAAAAAGCTTCCGCAATCTTTTGAAAAAACAAATTTGAATGAAGTAATCGAGAGCTCGATAAAAGTACTGCAACCGAGAATTAGCAAACGCCAGGTGCGGGTAAAAGCGGTTACCTGCGACTGTGTGCCGGTTGTCTGGGGAAACGCCAACCAGCTTGAGCAGGTATTTTGCAATTTGATTAACAACAGCCTGGATGTTGTACCGCCCCAATCCGGGATGGTAGAAATTACTATCCGTGAAAATGGCGATCCGGAGAAATCCGGTTACCGGGTTCAAGTTCGTGACAATGGTCCCGGCATTCCCAAAGAATACCAGGACAAAATTTTTTCACCCTTCTTTACCACCAAGTCCGGCGACCAGGGAACTGGTCTGGGATTATTTATTGTAAAAAACATCATCAGCAACCACAAGGGAACGATTGAATTAAATTCCGCTGCCACCGGGGGAACGGAGTTCATAATCGAACTGGAGGCGTACCTTGGAGAAAATTGAAATTCTGGTTGTCGATGACGAACGGGAAATGCTGGTGAGCTACCAGAAAATACTCACCCGCGCCAACTACCGGGTTCAGACAGTTGACACCGGCGAGCAGGCACTGGAAATTCTGCGGCAGGACAACCGGGTGTCGCTGGTTATATCCGATTTAAAAATGCCCGGAATGGACGGCTTGACACTGTTGTCCCGGATCAAAGAACAGTTCCCACATTTGCCGGTGATTATGGTAACCGGATACGGAACATTAGAATTGGGCGTGAAAGCAGTTAAAAACGGCGCGTTTGATTTTATCGAAAAACCCTTTTCCAGTAAAAAATTGCTTGCCTCTGTTGAAAGTGCATTGAAGCAGCTTTTTCCTGACGCAGAGGAAGGTTCATTTGTTACCCAGGACAAAATGCAGGGTAAAAGCTCGGCAATGCAGGAAGTCTTTGATATGATACATAAGGTTTCGCATGGCGATGCTAATGTACTGATTACCGGGGAAAGCGGTGTGGGTAAAGAGTTGGTGGCACGCAGTATCCATAAGAATTCGCTGCGCCGCAACCATCCTATTATTCCCATTAATTGCGGCGCGCTGCCGGACCAGTTGTTCGAAAGCGAATTGTTCGGGTACGAGAAAGGCGCTTTTACCGGCGCCTTCCAGGCGAAACCCGGGCTGATGGAATTGGCGAACGGCGGGACGCTCTTTTTGGATGAAATCTGTGAGATGCCGCAAAATCTGCAGGTAAAAATGCTGCGGGTGTTGGAAGACCACAAAATACGCCGCATCGGCGGGCAGAAGGAAATTCCGGTAAACATCAGGGTGGTGAGCGCCACCAACCGCGATGTGGAGCTCTCTCTGAAAAAAGGGTGGCTGCGGGAAGATTTCTTCTATCGAATCAACACCATTCAGATTCACATTCCCCCGCTCAGGAAACGAAAAGAAGATATTCCCATTCTGATCAATCATTTTTTGATGGAGTTTGAACAGAAATACAATCGAAATATTTCCGGTATTGAGCCACACGCTCTGCATGCCATCCAAAGCTATGAATGGCCCGGCAATGTGCGTGAGTTACAAAACGTGATTGAACGAAGTTATTATCTGGCTTCACCGCCACAAATTCAGCGGGTCGATCTACCATCATACATCATTAAAAATTCGTTGAATGATGAAGAAACCAAATTCGAAAATTTATCTTTTCATGAAGCGAAGGATCAAATTCTCCAAAAATTCGAAAAAAAATATCTGAAAGTTCAGCTTGAGAAGCATCAGTGGAACATCAGTAAAACAGCGCAAACCTGCGGGATTGACCGCCGCACCATTCATCGACTGATCAAAAAGTATGATTTGAAAGCCTGACGTCGACCTGGTGATGACTTCCGGAAGGGAAAAGGAAAAACTGAAGGAAACGGCACGGATTTTAGGTTTGAAAAATTATATCGCCAACCTGGGAATGGAAATTGTTTACAACCAGGGAGAACGGGTGATCAACAATTTCGGTACGGAGGTGGCAGATCGCGCAGCGTTGAAAAAATGGATTCATGACACCGGCGCCGTCGATTCGCTGCTGGAGAAATTTTCCGGTAAGCTCCGGCCGTATGCTCCCTGGGCGGAAATATTGCGCACCCACTATTTATTTATCGGAGAACTGAATTACCGGGAGTTGTACTCTTGGGTAGACTCGCATTTTCCCGGGCTGAGAATAATTGACAATGGGGCAGTGCCGGCGGAAAAAGATTTTCGTTCGCCTCACGCCTACCACCTGCTCCCGATAAATGTTGGTAAAAAATCGGCTGTGCAGATTGACAAAAAAGAGCGGAGTCTAAAAAGGGAAAATTTAATCGGGATCGGCGATTCCCCGGAAGATGTGAGCATCGCCGATGATGAGCATCGCCGATGAAGTCGGCACAGCACTGTCACGATCAATCCATTTCTGCAGATCGATTGCCGCTTGCCGAGCCGGGGATAGAATATCCATCTCCAGGTAAAACTCTGCCCGGTCGATCAATTCGCCCAGGCAAAAACCGGCAATGATCAGGAAGAAAAATTTTCCGAAGGAAATGAGTGCGAAAACCAGCGGTAAAACGAGACCAATGAATAATCGAAAAGCCGACCGCCAGTGCGACGATTGTTTTTTCGCAAAACAAAACCGGTTTTTGCGCCGCAGGCATTTGTGTTTATAGTTACTGCTAATCAGCCGCTTCTGCTAATTTCAGTAATAAAAGCTTGACTTCCGCTGCAGATTTCAATTAATTCGTAGCGGATTTCGAGAAAGAGAGGAAATAAATTTATGATAGTCCTTTTGGGATACGCAGCAGCAGGACTGGCGTTTGGCTTTTTACTTGGTTGGTTTATTCAGCAAATTCGCCTGAACAAACGACTCGAGACTTTAAAAATCCAAAATACCGAACTTCGGAAAGAGCGCGAGCTGGATGCTGAAAAGATGAAATGGCTGGAAGTGACCGAGGAAAAATTGAAAGAATCTTTCAAAGCGCTGTCGGCAGATTTGCTTACTTCCAATTCGCAGCAGTTTCTAAACCAGGCGCGGGAGAAGATAAATGAATTGCTTGAACTTCAGAAGAAAGACTGGGGGATTCAGAAAGAAGCATTTAAAAGTATGGTGAATCCATTGGAGAAAAGTTTGACCGAACTTGACCGGCAGGTTCGTGAGATGGAGCAAAAAAGGGAAGGCGCCTACCAGAAATTAAACCAGCAGATTTACCAGCTCGGTCAGTCCTACCAGGAAATGCAGAAAACGACATTCAGCCTTGCCCAGGCTTTGAAATCGACCACCATACGGGGGCGTTGGGGCGAAGTGCAGTTACGCCGCATCGCCGAAATGGCAGGCATGATTTCCTACGTCGATTTCAATGAACAGGTTTCCAGCGGCGAGGGACGCCCGGACATGGTAGTGCGTTTACCCAACCAGGGGCTGATTCCGGTAGATTCGAAAGTACCAATGAACGCCTACCTGGACGCTCAGCAAATCCAGGACGAAGATTTGCGCCAGAAAAAACTGGACGAACACGCCCGGGCAATGCGCGGGCACATGAAAACGCTGGCACAGAAAGCCTACTGGTTGCAGTTCGACCGGTCACCGGAATTTGTGGTAATGGTTGTGCCTTACGACTCCGGACTCACCGCCGCATTCGAGCGGGACGGGAAACTGTTAGAAGATGCGCTGGATAACAAAGTGTTGATTGTATCGCCGGTTTCGCTGCTGGCACTGCTTAAGGTGATTGCTTACGGCTGGCTGCAGTTACAATTAGCAGAAAACGCACAAAAAATTGCCGAACAGGGCAAAGAACTATACAATCGCTTTGTCACCTTCGGCGGGCATTTGAGCGATGTGGGCAGAAAACTGAATGCCGCGGTTCAATCATTCAATAAAGCCGCAGGTTCGTTGGAGAGCCGGGTGCTACCTTCAATTAACCGGCTGAAAGACATGGGTGCCGGCAGCAGCGAAATCCCGGGAGTCAACCAGATTGATTCACAAACGCGCATCCTGACAAAACCAGCCGCACCCGAGGAAGAAACAGACGAAGCAGCAGATAGAGAATGATCTGCTTTTGAAGAAATCCACCCGGGCAGTTAATGAACGCAGAACCGTTTTCCTGAATTTTCAATCACACGTAGCGCTCGTCAAATAGTGGCAACTGCCCGAACAAGCCGGGAAAACAAAGTTTTTGAAATTTGCTGCTTTTCTTATTAAGTTTTAGAAATTTTTCGAGGATTTTATGGATTGGTTTAAAAAGAAGAAGGGCATCTCCACCGTCGAGAAAAAGGTACTGCCGGACGGGCTGTGGATAAAATGTGACAATTGCGGTGAAATCATTTACCGAAGCCAGCTTCAAAATCGAATGTATGTTTGTCCGAAATGCGACTACCATTTTCGGGTCTCTTCGCGCGACTATGTAAAATTTCTTTTTGATGAGAACAGTTTCGAGGAATTTAATCAGAATATTGCTCCCGGCGACCCGCTGAATTTTAAAGACAAGAAGCGCTATACCGAGCGTTTGAAAAGTGCCCAGAAAAAAACCGGATTGCTGGATGCCGTGATTACCGGGTTTGCCAAAATCAATGACAGACCGGTGGTAGGTGCGCTAATGGATTTTACTTTTATCGGCGGCAGCATGGGTTCGGTGGTTGGCGAAAAAATTGCCCGGGCAATCGATGCTGCGCGGGAAAAGCGTTTGCCAATGATTATTGTTTCGGCATCGGGTGGTGCGCGGATGATGGAAGCGGCGCTTTCGCTGATGCAAATGGCAAAAACCAGCGCCAAACTTTCGCAACTGGCTGATGCGCGAATTCCCTACATTAGTATTTTGCTGGACCCGACAACCGGCGGCACCACTGCCAGTTTCGCCATGTTGGGTGATGTGCATATTGCCGAACCGAAAGCGTTAATCGGTTTTGCCGGACAGCGCGTTATCAAGCAAACCATTGGTCAGGATTTGCCGGACGGCTTCCAGCGCGCCGAATTTCTGATGGAACACGGCTTTGTGGATATGATTGTTCACCGCCACCAGATGAAGGAAACGGTAGGGAAAATCCTAAACATCCTGCACCCGGAGGAGAAAAGTGTCGAAGCGGAGAAAGCGGATTAGCAGGAGAGTGCGTTTCGCAACACTCAAACGGATTTGGTTTTCAGAAGAAAATCCGGGTTTTGTAAATAATCGGCAAACAGCACCATCGAATTGCCGGATGCTGGCTCGCCTTTCCGGAAAAGTATTTTGAACAATTTTTTCCCCTAAAAGCTGCCTTGCCACTGGATGCGAGAGTTCCCTGTTTGGGCAGTGTTTCTTCCCGATAGAAAAGGATAGGGAAAAGTTTTGGCGTGAAGATGAGCTGCCTGAAAGCATCTTACAAAAAAGAGGGATAAGCATGGACAAAAAACCTTTAATCTTAGTAACAAATGACGATGGCATTTACGCCCCGGGAATTCGTGCGCTGTACCATGCGATGACCCGGCTTGGCGAGGCAAAGGTAGTTGCGCCGGATTCGGAGCGCAGCGCGGTGGGACACGCGATCACTATTTCTGACCCGCTGCGGGTGTGGGAATATGAGCGCAACGGCGACTTTTTTGGGTATGCGGTAAATGGCACGCCGGCAGATTGCGTGAAATTGGGCGTAAAAGCGATCCTGAATAAAAAACCGGATTTGGTTGTGTCCGGAATTAACCAGGGACCCAACACCGCAATTAACATCATGTATTCCGGCACAGTTTCCGCTGCTACCGAGGGGACGCTGATGGGTATTCCTTCCATCGCCTTTTCCATTGCTTCTTTTAAAAAATCGGATTTCGCTTTTGCCGCGGAGTTTGCTATTTATCTTTCCCGAATGGTGCTGGAAAAAGGTCTCCCGGAAGGTACGCTGCTGAATGTGAATATCCCGGCATTGCCTGCTGAAGAAATACGCGGGGTTAAAATTACCCGCCAGGGGCGCGGCAGGTATGAAGAATTTTTCGATAAACGGGTCGACCCCTGGGACCGCAATTACTACTGGCTTTCCGGCAAAAAATTGTTGCTTGACAACGAGTCCGATATCGACGATGTGGCGGTGATGGAAAATTACATTGCCATTACGCCCATCCAGTTTGACCTGACCGATTACAAAGTGCTCAAAAATTTGCAAAAATGGGAGATCAAGCTTCCCTCATGAAAAAAGTTCTTATTCTCGATTTTGGTTCGCAATACACCCAGTTGATTGCCCGAAAGGTACGGGAGCTGTCGGTTTATTCCGAAATTCAACCATATAATTACCCGATAGAGAGAATTCGCGCCGATGGCGATATCCGGGCGATCATCCTGTCCGGTGGTCCTGCTTCGGTGTACGCAAAAGATGCGCCCCATTGCGATGCGGAAATTTTGCACTTAAGATTCCCCGTCCTGGGTATCTGTTACGGACTGCAATTGTTAGCTTACCTGTTGAATGGTGAAGTGGA
>MVCZ01000013.1 GCA_002049825.1 Candidatus Zhuqueibacterota bacterium 4484_188 | reverse complement strand
TTGTAATGATAGATACCCTTGAACACTTCCAGGGCAAAAATATCGTTAAGCCCGTTCCCATAAATTTTACTAATGAAGGTGTTCTTATCAAAGATCGGATCCCAGCGATCTCCGCCTGAATAGCGGTATAGCCCTAATCCGCCGCTGTAGAGAACACCGTCTTTTCCCCAAAGCGTTCTATGCCCGAAATCCGTAGAAATGTTTAGCATCGGCTGCCTTTTATACCATCTATAGTATTCATTAAGTACTTCCCATGTACCTTCATTGTATTTAAATATAAAATACTTAGTGGTATCTTGTGGCGGTTTTTTATCGCCGCCTATACCACCGGCAAATATGTTATGCGAATCGAAACCAAAAATAGTAATAATTCTGGCTTTGGTTCCGGTATCCTGGATATCCCATTGCTGTCCGTCAAAATGCATAAAAATTCCGCCTGTACATCCAACGTGTATATTGTTGCTTGAGGTTCCCCAGATTGATTCACAGGCATAGGGAATATTGAATTGATTAAATAATTCCCAATCCGTTCCGTTAAAGTGGGCAACCAATGCCTGAGATTTTATAACATGATTAATGTTGTCGTAATAGTCGTCATCTCCGGCAATCCAAAGATCCTGATTAGAAAAACCGTGAATATCATATAATACATAGGATGTATTAAAAAATGGAGTTCTATTTTCCCATTTTTTCCCGTTCCAATAATGAAGCAACTCATAATTGGTAGGTCCATAACTGACTATCCAGACGTTTTTCTCATCAGTTCCCCAAATATTTTGCGGGAAAAATTGCCATTGATGGGGTCCCCCCAAGGTATCCAATTCCCATTCAAATTCATGGCTGGTTATGCGTGGTTCTACCGGCTGGTTTGTAATAGAATTGTAATTACGTTCGCAGCCGGTAAAAAGGAGGAAGGAAAAAGTAAAAAGTAAAAGTAAAATCAAGAAGGATTTTATCCCTCGATAAAAGAAAAGGTGAAGGCAGATTTTAGTGCAGTGAATATCCCGTTTTGGGATAATAAAACCCCATATAAAAAGGAAATTAGATATTTTGCTTAGAAACAATACCCGCTTCATTATGCTCCTCATCCGGTTTACCGGCAAATGCCTGAAAATTTCTGCCGTTTGTTAAGAACCAAGTAAAAATTTCTTAGATTTTTCCTGTTCACTCACGTAGTTAAAATGAATCCTGAGAAACGGGGAATGGGGGAAATTGCTCCGTTTCGCCTCGTCTTTCGTTCTCCGGTTCACTTCTACCCTGGTTCTCATTCTATCAGTTTCCTCGCTTCTCCCCCTCTCTGCCTTCATCCCATCTCTCTACACCCTATACCTCTATTCCCTCTCTCCCTACCGCTCCGCTCTCATGTGCGGGAAGAAGATTACGTCGCGGATGGAGGGCGAGTCGGTCAGCAGCATCACCAGCCGGTCGATGCCCACGCCCAGTCCGGCGGTGGGCGGCATGCCGTATTCCAGCGCCCGGATGAAATCGTCATCCATTACCTGGGCTTCCTCGTCTCCCAGGGCGCGCAGCTCCATCTGGGCTTCGAAACGGTCGCGCTGATCCAGCGGATCGTTCAGTTCGCTGAAAGCATTCCCGATTTCCTTCCCGGCGATGATTGGTTCAAACCGTTCCACCAGCCGGGGGTTGTCCCGGTGCTTCTTTGCCAGCGGCGACATCTCCAGCGGGTAATCGATGACAAAAGTCGGTTGAATCAGCTTCGGCTCCACAAATTCGCCGAACACCTCGTCGATAATTTTTCCGGCGCCCCAGGCATCTTCCACCGCAATGCCCAGGTTTTCGGCGGCGTCTTTCAACTGCTCCCGGTCCATCTGTGACATATCCACGCCGGCGTATTCTTTAATCCCTTCAAATAAGGGTAATCGGCGCCAAGGGGGTGTCAGGTCGATCTCGTTTTCCCGGTAGACAATTTTCATATCCCCGGTGATTTCCCGGGCGACCCCGGAAATCATCTCTTCGGTCAGGTTCATCATCCACAGGTAATCCTGAAACGCCACGTACAGTTCCATCTGGGTAAACTCGGGGTTGTGAAAGCGGTCGATTCCCTCGTTACGGAAATCTTTGGCAAATTCGTAAACCCCGTCGAATCCGCCCACGATCAGGCGCTTTAAATACAGTTCGTCGGCAATTCGCATGTACAGTTTCATGTCCAGCGCATTGTGGTGGGTGACGAAGGGCCGAGCGGTTGCCCCCCCGTAAATGGGCTGCAGGATGGGCGTTTCCACCTCCAGGTAGCCGCGTTGGTTTAAGAAATTTCGCAGGGCGGTGACAATTTTGGAGCGCTTGATAAATACCTCCCGCACTTCCGGGTTCACAATCAGGTCTACGTAGCGCTGCCGGTAGCGCAGTTCTTTGTCCGAGAAGGGATCGTAAACAATCTTTTCACCGTCAACCTCTTTTTCCTTCACGATGGGGAGCGGGCGCAGGGATTTGCTGAGCAGTTCGATGTTTTTGCAGTAAATACTGACCTCGCCGGTGCGGGTTTTAAACACCTGCCCGCTGATGCCCACCGTGTCGCCGATATCCAGCAGCTTGTACATCTCGAATTTTTGCTCACCTACTACATCTTTTTTCAGGTAAATCTGAATCCGCCCGTGAAAGTCCTGGATGTGAAAGAAGGCGGCTTTTCCCATGCGCCGGTTGGACATAATCCGTCCGGCAACCGAGACTTCTTGCTCATTTAAACGGTCAAAATTTTCAATAATGTCTGAAGAAACGTGGGTGCGGTCAAACTTGTACGGGTAGGGATTAATCCCCATTTCCCGCAGTTTGACTAATTTCTCCCGCCGCTGTAAACTAAGTTGATTCAGTTCGTCCACTGGTATTCCTTTCCGAAATATTGGGCTTCCATCCTAAATTGAAAACAAAAATAAAGAGAAATTCAAATTTAAACAACCGGGAATAATAATACGGTTTTCCACGGGTTAAGCGATGCGAGGGGAGCGGGTGTTCAGGAGATCGCGTTGTTAATCTGCCGGATGGTCGGAATGGAGTATTGGAATAATGTAGCTTTAAGTGATTGTTACAGAAATCAGCGGAGCGGTTTCTGTAACCCGGAACTGCTGAATAGAAGATCACTTCGTTAATTTTCCGAACAATCAACATCTGAATTTCCATAGGGTAAGCGGCTTGAAGGGAACCGTCACGAATTTTACTTGACATCTTTATGATATGGTGCTAAATTTTTCCGACTTTAATATTTAAATGTCTAAAAAAATTAAAGCTATAACTCAATTTTTCCGATAATTCTGATATTAGAGCATAATGAATAAATATCATAAAAGAAGGAGTTCACTGTGAGCCAGGTTTTTGCACGTAGTAGTCAATTAGCTGACAAAATTTATGATGTAAAATTACACATTCCCGAATGGAAGGTTCTGTTTGCTACCGATGGAAAAAAAGATGCTGCGGCTATAGCAGATTTTCTTGATTTGGAACAAAAAGAGGTTGAAGAAGCGTTTACCCGTTTAAGTGAATTAGGATTTTTAACTCCGCTGAAAGCGGGGGGTGAAGAACCGGCACCGCCCACTTTAGAAGAAATCACTGGTTTAGAAGAAGAGGAAGTTGCTGAAGAAACGCCGGCGGAAGAAGCGGTTGAAAAAGAACAGCCGAAGGCTGAAGAAACCGAAGCGGAGATTCCGGTAGAAGAACCTGTTGCTGAAACAGAGACAGCGGAGAAACCGACGGAACTTGATGAGTTGATCGGTGAGCTGGGTGAATCGGAGGAACCCGCTGCGAAAGCTGCTGAACAGGATACGGGCAAAGAGGAGTTTACCCTGGAAGCAGAAAAGGAAGAAATTGAAGAAAGCACGGAAGAGGGAATTGAAGAAGAAGAAATAGAAGCGGGCTTAGAAAAAATAAAGGAAATCGAAGAACGTCCCGAGGAAAAATCGAAAGAACTGCCGGAGGAACCCAAAACCCCGGAAACGGACGAAGATCTGGACATCCTGATTAATGATCTCTTAAAAGAAGAAAGCACAGAAACCACCGGGGAAGAAGCAGTCGCATCTTCGCCTGAAACCGGTCTGAGCGAGAAATCGGCACCTGAGGAAGGGCTCGAATCCTTTTTTGAAAAAAGTGATGAGACTGAGGGAAAAGAGACCGAGGGAAAATTTGAAACGCCGGTTGAAGCGAAAAAGGGAGGAGATGTTGACTTAGGCGATATTTTTCAGTCGGAACTGAGCGAAACAGAGCAGTCGCTGGAAGATATGCTGGAAACCATGGAAACCGAAGAAACCGTCGAAGAAGAGGTAGAAGCGGAAAAAATGGAACCGCCGCTTTCCGGAGGTGCTCCACAGAAAACGGTTCTGGTGGTTGATGACAGCGTGGTGATTCGCAAAATGGTGGAAATTGCCCTGGAGAATGAAAACTACAATATTGTATCGGTAGCAAACGGAAAGGATGCGCTGGCGTACCTGGACGAGAAAGAACCGGACATTGTTATTCTGGATATCATGCTGCCGGATGTAAATGGTCTGGATATTTTAAAAGCCATCAAAGCCAGCAAGGACATTCCGGTGGTAATGTTATCGGCAAAAGACACTCCGAGGGAAACCAGCAAAGCCAAGGAATTGGGTGCGGACGATTTTATTCCCAAACCATTTAAAGATGAGGAATTGATCGGGAAAATTCAAGAACTTGTCGGAAAGTGATGTCCGATTATGAGTAAAATTCTGGTAGTAGACGACAGTTTAACCGACAGGAAATTAACCAATAAAATTCTGAAATCACGCCATTACGAAGTGATTGAATCGGATAATTCCGAATCGGTGCCGGATTTGGTCGAACGGGAACAGCCGGATGCGATTGTTCTGGATATTGTCATGCCGGGCGTAAGCGGATACGAAATTTGTCGCCGATTGAAGCGTTCCCCGTATACCCGGGATATCCCGATTATTTTTCTCTCGGGAAGAAAAGACGAAAGCGATATTTTCTGGGGAAAATTGCAGGGCGCCGATGAATACCTCGCCAAACCGGTGGAACCCCAGCAGCTTCTGGATGCGGTCGACCGGTTGATTAACAGAAATCGGGGTGTATTGCTGCATGAGTGAAAAAAGGAAAACGGGCACTGCCGGCGATCGAATTTCGGTAATTGAGATTAACACGCTGTGGTTTGGTATCGACATCCTGAAATCGCGCGAGGTAATACCCCTGCCCAGAATTACCCCTGTTCCCAATACACCGGAATTTGTTCTGGGCGTTTTTAACTTGCGCGGCGACATTTTTACCCTGCTTGATATTTCCACTATTCTCGATATGAAAGCAAAACAAATACAAAACAGCGATATGGTAATTCTTCTGGATAATAACAATACCAGTTTAGGCATTTTAGCCGACCGGATTCTGGGAGTACGCTTCATCGATAATACCCGGTTAAAGCCCTCCCGGGGGGTTGTTTCGCAAAAAATGGCGGAGTTTGTTGCCGGGGTGCTCACAGAAAAAAATTCTGAAATTTACCTGTTGGATATTGACCGGCTTTTTGCTTCTGCCGCTTTACGCGCCGACAATTACTAATTAAAAAGGATTTGGGATGAATCAAACACGTTTCAGCATACTCTGGAAATTCTTTAGCATTACCGGTCTTATTTTTTTAATCGTTGCTGCTGTAGTAACCAATCTGCAAATATCGAAACAGAAAAACAGCCTGGAAAGACAAGCGGTTGAGTTTATCCGGTTGGCAGCCCAAATGACCTCACTCACCATTCAAAGCGCCGATATTGAACAGTCGCTTACTGCCGTTTCCATGCAGTCCGACGGTTACGACCGTGTTGATTCGGAACTTCGACGGCAGTTCCAGGTTTTTAACCAGGCTTCGGAACATTTTAAAATTGCGCGCGTCAGTGTTCTCGTCCCCGGAGAAAATTCCTCCCGGATTTTTTGCAGCACTACCATTCCGTTCAGGTTCATGGATAAATTGCCCTTGCTTCCGGAAATGGCTGTGGTAATTGAGCAAAATACCATTCAGGTGAAAAAAGATTACCGGTACCAGGATAAAACCTATTACAGCGCATTTGCCCCCATTCGTGATGGCGATCATAAAGTAATTGCCCTGGTTCAGGTGGATGTTGATAAAAGGGAAATATTTCGGGAAGCCGGCGGCTTCTGGACACCTTTCAGTTTTTACGCAGTTATCGCTTTGATACTGGCGTTTCTGGTCAGCTTTCTGCTTTCCAGAATCGTGATTCGACCCATAAACCGGTTCGTCAGTTTTGTGAACCGGGTCTCCGAAGGCAATTATCATCTGCGCTACGAATACCGAACCTTCGACGAAATGGAAAAAATTGCCTATGCCCTGAACCTGATGCTGGAAAAACTGGAAGGGTTGATTGAGACCGAAGCAGACCGTGACCGGTTGCAGAAGCAGATTACCAATTTACTGCGTATTGTTTCGGCAGCCGCCGATGGCGATTTTACCGTCTCCGCCGAGGTAACTGCCGATACGCTGGGTGCTCTGGCAGATTCTTTCAACCTGATGATTGCCGAACTGAGCAACCTGATCCGTGACGTACAGAAAGCCTCCGAGCAGATTTCCAACTCCACCAACGAAATTTTAAAGAGCAGCGAGATCATGTCGGTCGGTGCGAACAAGCAGGCAAAAGATATAGAAGCGACCTACAATGCGGTAAAGAATGTTGCCGAGATTGTAAAATATGCCAACGACCGAACGACCCAGGCGGCACAAGCCGCCACCCGCGCGGCAGAGGTTGCCCGGCAGGGCGCCGAGATTGTTAAGAATTCCATCCAGGGGATGCACCGTATTCGCGAAACGGTGCAGGAAACCGCCCGGCGGGTGCGCACACTGGGCGAAAATTCCCAGGAAATTGGCGAAATTCTGGAGGTGATCAGCGACATTGCCAACCGCACCAACTTGTTGGGCTTAAACGCCACCATCGAAGCAGCCCGTGCCAGCGAAGCCGGGCGCGGTTTTGCCGTGGTGGCGGATGAAGTGCGAAACCTGGCGGAACGCTCCAGCCAGGCTGCCAAAGATATTGCCGTGCTCATCGAAAGTATTCAAGCGGGAACTTCCGAAGCGGTTGCGGCGATGGAACACGGCACCCGCGAAGTGGAGAAAGAAACCAACCGGGTGGACGAAGCCGGCGCTGCGCTAAAAGAAATCCTGGAAATGGTGCAGGAGTCGGCGAAACTGATTAACGAAATTTCAGGCGCCTTCCAGCACCAGACCAAAACCAGTTCCAACATTGCCAATGCGATGGAACGCATCGATACGATTGCCCAGGAAACGGCTGCCGGGGCAAAGAAATCCAAAATGCTATCCGAGGAAATGGCAAAGCTGTCGCGCATTCTCAGTGTGGCGGTTTCCAAATTCAGGCTTCCCGGTCGTCATATCCGGAGCGAAATGGGAATGGTTACCGAAAAACAGAATTGAATATAAGAAACGGGTATTTATATGAAAATTTCTCAGCCTGTCGATTTCGAAACATTTTCTTTCATTTTTCTGCTGGAAATAATTGAAAAACAGGGGAATGAAAGTTTAAGTGGCTCCTTACGGGAAAAGCTCAATCGTTTTATTGCTTTTCTCCGAGAGGGCGAAAACCCGCTGGCGCGTATCGAAGATATTGCCCGGCTTCCCGGAACCAGCGACTTGTCGATATTCTTTTCCGATTTAATGGATCACATCAAAGATTATCCGCCGGAAAATGTGCTGGACCAGACTGCAGAAAATGCACGGGATTTTCTGAACCTGTTTAATGAATTGGCAAGCGAATCGGACTGGGAAAAGAATGTCCTCGATCAATTAACCGGAGAAAAGCTCGAAGAAAAGGCAGTATCTTTTTCGCTAATTGATTTTATTCATACGGAAATTAAACAACGAGTAGCCCGTTGCTGCGAAACGCTGGAGGCGGAAAAGCAAAACCAGATTGACTATTTCCTGAGCAGATGTGAAAAACCCGAAAATATTGAGGACTTACTGAAGCCCTACCAGGAAGTTGCTGAACTCGGGAATGAAACCCGTCTTTTAAAATCTCTTTACCAGCTACCCCTAAAAGGCGATGGGTTGGAAGAATACATTCAGAATTTTTACACCCGAATTGATGAATTTTCCCACAGTCTGGTACAATTGTCGCGAAACGACCCGGTTTTATTTAAGATATTCTGTAAGCTGGAAACACTTCCGGCAGCAGCCCCTGCGCGATTATATTATTCATGAAATTGAAAGCCTGACCAATGAATTGAAATCGAGCCTGGATGCACTGCACCAGCGCCCGGACGATGAGAACAAGCGCGAAGCGGTGCTAAACGTGCTGAAAATTTTGAAAGACCTGGGACAAATTCACCGTTACCATGGTATTGACACTATTTCCAATGATACTTTGGAGGCGCTTTCGGAATTCTTCTCACGAGGCAAAACGTTGACTCAGAATGCCTCCGCGCTCCTGCTTAGCCTGTGTCGTTATTTTACCGAGTATATCGATTTGTTTCTCAATGAAAAAGAAGAAAAAGGCATGGTTGTGCTCGATCGTATATCGATTTGTTTCTCAATGAAAAAGAAGAAAAAGGCATGGTTGTGCTCGATCAGAAAAAACAGCAATTTTTTGCTTCGCTGGAGGTAGAAGCATTTGTCCAGGACCAAATTGCTTTCGCTGACCGAGAGCGTATCCAGGAAGTTTTTCAGGAAGTAAACGCCCGCTGCCTGGATGCAATTCAGGATAAATATGAAATGCTGTTGA
>MVCZ01000200.1 GCA_002049825.1 Candidatus Zhuqueibacterota bacterium 4484_188 | reverse complement strand
GCGGCACCCGGTGGGAACCGTTGGCGGGGTATTCGCGGGCGGTGCGGGTGGGACCGGTCATTGCCGTTTCGGGAACAACCGCCACGGACGATGCGGGAAATATTATCGGGCAGGACGACGCCTACCGGCAAACCGTGCAAGTCATAAAGAATCTTGAGCGGGCGCTGCAGCAAGCCGGGGCGGAATTGAAAGATGTAGTTCGAACGCGTATTTATGTAGTAAATATCGCGGTGGGATACCAGACCATCTCCGCCAGAAAACGGAGCAGTTCTCCCCGGTCAATTTCCGCTCCGCTGGCGTTGACCAGCGTCTTCATGTGGGAAAGTCTGACTACCAGGTTTCCTTTCCCCCGGATGAATTGATCCAACGCGTGGATGGTAAGAAACGGAATCGGCTTCATTCGGGCATACCAGACAAACGAAGGCGGGTTGATCCGGTTATATTACGGTCGAACACGTTCCGTTTCCTGAAAATCCGGAAGGTTTTCAAACAGCCGGTCGATGTTTTTCTGCACGATGTTTTTCATAAATTCTCCGGTCATTTACCGGTAAATTTATTCGGGATACAATATCAGAACAAACGGTAGAAAAAAACCGTTTTATTTCCCGGTATAAACAACACAAAAAAGTCTAATCATAATTTTTCCCATTAATATCCATTGCCATCAGCGGGCTATTGCTCCGCTTACTATTAAACCACACAATGGCGCCCAGCAGCGAGGGCAGACTGGCTGTTGCATGGGTCCCGCCCGGAATAGTGGTGAGCAAAACTTCCGTCCCGCCATTTGCCGTGAGGGAATCAACCGCTGTTAATGAATTCTGATACAGTGATACATTATCGGAGTCGCCATGGAAAAAATGGACGGGCGCCAGCGGTTTCCAGCTCAACAGGGTGTTCTCCCTTAAGGCGTTCCGAATCGCTTCTTCATTTCCGCTGAAATAATCGTAGATAAAAGCCGGCTTGACCAGCGATGTAACATCGGTAGGAAGTTGGCTGTTGATTTCGGCAAATGTTTTTGAACCGTTGAATAAAGACGGAATCATACTGCCGTACGGTTCATTGAATATTTCATGAAGCCGGTTCCATCCGTATAATTTGTCATAAGCATAAAAAAGGAAGGCAACATATACCGGCCATTGATAGTTTGCCTGCTGAAGTAACCGATCGGATGTGGCGAGTAAATCATAAGGCCCCGCCATGGGCGCTACCGCGGTAAGGCTGAATTCCTGTGCGGAATTTTCTTCAATCTCTTTTTGAACTGACAGCGTGACATACCCGCCTTCGGAATAACCGGTTAAAAACAATTGATTGTTCAGGGAAATATTGTGGTTTTTACAATAACCCCTGACCACCGCTAAAAAATCGGTCACTGATTTTGTCAGCGATTTTGCATGCATGTAAGGATGAACCGCGCTGGAAACACCAAAACCGGGATAGTCGGGAATGCAGGTAAAGTTTCGCCCACTTTTACAGGCAGATTGACAATATAGCCTGAAACAGGCGCTATAAAACGCGAATTATCATAATTGCGTTGGGCTTGTAACGTTGCCAGTTGCTGGTTTTGAAGCTTTAGCATGGTATCCATTATTTTAGGATTAATTTCATAATATATATTGGTCAGATCTTAGTGCCGCCGGAAACGGGATTTTTTCCCTTTCGGAAACCGGGCATTCGCTGCTGATGAATGGCGGCTTTCAATTTCGGATTGTGTCCTGACTACGTCGTATTTGCGCATCGTTTTTTGCACGCCCGAGAACCTGGCGGGCTGTTTTCTGCCAATAACCGATTCCGGTAATTTTCTAGTGACCGTGATTCCGGCAGGTTTAAACTTTCTTCGGACATCCGCTAAGCCGGTTACCACGACCGGTAAAAACCGGTTTGGCAATTTCAACTATCGTACCCTAAAAATATCCGAATTTGAGAATTATGCAGATACTCTTATTGCTTTGTAAGGTTACGATTACTTGATAAAAATGGTTACGTAATATTTTGAACAATCATCAGGCGGGGAAATTTTGTTACTATTTTTAACCTAAATTATTCACCTACAATGGAATTCTAAAAAGTAAATAAATAAAAATCTCAAAGTTCCGAGGTTTGTTCTTTTAACCTTTTGGGTGTCCTGTATTCCGATTCATAATTTATTCTTATCATCAGGGTTAATCTGTGATAATAAGTGGCTATTAAATAATCGGGGTTTAAGCAATATTAAATGCATGCCCGAAGAAGAAGACAAAAACCTCGGCACAGGAATTTTGAGTGAATCATTTTAGGGAACGCGCTTCTGCAAATTCAGCCAATGAATTCCAGAAACGATTCCTGATTTCCTCAATCCGCAAAGCTTCCCGATAATCGATTTGAATCTTATCCGCATATTTAAACCGTTCCGGTTCCACCTGTAAAACATAGGAATTGACCTGTTGTCGCCAGAACCAGTCTGCGCAGCCAAATTGAATATAAGCGGTATCTATTTTCGTGATTTCAGCCAGTGCGTCAAACAGCGCTCTGCCTTTCCGGTTGTTTTCGATACACAAAGCCAGATAGGCGATTCTGTATTCAACGGTTAAAATTCTGTCGGTCTGCGGCAATGGTTCGGTGTTTTTAATGTCGGTTTGAAATTGATGAACAAAATGACCATAACAGCTCTGCATGGTAAAGCAGAAATCCGTCCGGCTAAATGCACTGATAATTTCCCGGATGGGCGCATCAATGGATTTGATATCTAATTTACGCAGACTTTTTTCTCTCTGTCTGTGAAAATCTGTATTGTCGCTGAAAGGCTTTACTCGGCAGAAAATTTCCATATTTCATATTATCCAATTATTTAAGGAAACCTTAAATAGAACACGGGTTTAACGGATGGCACTGATTTTCACTGATTAAATTCTAAGAATAATTGGTTTAGTATTTCTTTGTGTTTATCCGTGCAATCCGCGTCATCCGCGTTCTATTGGTTTCAACATCTTGTTTAATATGCCCATAATTTTAATCCGATAATTCCCCAATATCCCCAGTAAAGTGTAGTGCCCACGCAGGCCAGAGACAGAGCAAGCGCATATAACCGCGCCACATGCTTTACTGGTTGGTTAAAGCTCTTGATGCTAAAGTATAAACTTAAAAAAGACAGAGCGGCAAAGACCCAGGTTGAAAAATAAAAAAAGATATTTGCAAAGGTTTTTTGCCCGATGTAGGCAATTGATTGATTAACCTGCATCCCAACAAGCGTAAAAGAAATTACAGCTATTAGTGGAATGACCCGAATCCGCAAATACTGCGGGCGGTTTTTATTTCTTGTCAAAAGTTTATAAAGATAAACCGGAATCCACGCCAGGGCATAGAAAATAGCGGATAGCATGACAATCCAGGATAAGACAAAAAATAAAATATGAAACCAGACTTGCAGAAATGATGTTTTTTCATAATAACTGCCGCCGTCAATAAAGGCAAGGTTATTGTCCGCTGTTGTAACGAATCCCATACCGGCTCGGAAATCGTTCTCAGCCCTGAACGTTTTTCCCGTTACCGGAATTATGGGGCTCCAGGAACCGAATAGAACATCCTTCTGATACAGACTATCATTTTCGAATTTTATAGTTTTATAATTCAGAATAAGATCAATCCAGGCGGAAAGTTCCTGCGTTGGATTACACCATTTATAATATCCCTGGTATGATTTTAACACGCTTGCCGGCATAATGGCGGCAGGCGGAATTTGCTGTGTAGATGCAACATTCTGTATCAGGTGGCTTCTGAGCGTGTTCCATAATTTGGTTATTCCGGTTTCAAAATCCACATCCCAGCGATTGGTTAAAAGCACGCAACCCATTTCAAGTTCAGGGCAATATCCATAAGCGGCACAAAAGCCCATGATTGAACCGTAATGCGTAAACCATTTATACCCTTTAAAATAGTGGTTGCCAAGACCCAACCCAGCCGAGCTCTCCAAGCCCGCTTTTGCCGCCGGATCTGTTGTTGATATTTCCATCCTTTCAATGGAAATTTCGTTAATAATCTGTTTCCCATCAACCCGGCCTTTATTTAACATGAATTGAAGGAATTTTGCCATGTCGGAAGCCGCAGAAATCATTGAACCGGCAGGCCTTGAATAGGTATGCCAGAACTTGCTTGGCTGGTAGTTTGCCTTATAGCCGCGGGCAAGAAATTTTTCAGTTTCCGTATTAAGCCTGAATGTTGATTTGGTCATGCCTATCGGCATAAGAATCTCTTTTTTCAAATAATCTTCAAATTTTTGACCAGTTATTTTTTCAATAATAATACCGGCAAGCATATATCCGGCGCTGGAATACGAACGGTATTGTCCAGGCGGCCACCGCAGTTTCAGATAATGTTTACTAACCTTTAATCCTTCCATTAATGGAATTTCCGGATCGCCCTCAAGATAGTAATCGTTAAAATGGGGATCGTTTAATCCGCCCGTGTGTTCAAGCAGATGAACCACGCGTAGGGGGTGAGTCTCTTCCCAGGGATTATCAATCTTTAGCTCAGGACATATTTCTTTGACCGGTGTTTGCAAACTGAGCTTTCCCTCCTCAACCATTTTTAGAATACCCAGCGCCACAAAACTTTTTGAGATTGATCCCACACGAAACAGCGTATGCGCATCAACCGGTTTTTTGGATTCAATGTCCGCATAGCCCAAACCGCCCATGTATAGAATCGAATCCTTTGTAACTATTGCCATGGCGGCGCCGGGAATATTGTATTTTGTCATCAGGCTATTGATTTTTGGTTCTAACCGATAAATGTTTTGCAGAATATATTGAGTATTGTCAGGTGGTTCCTTGGCTTGCGAATAACAGGGCGCAAGAAATTGGAAAAGAATGACGAAAACCGCTATTGGAAAAAGGCGTGCCTGGTGGAAACCTGATCTGAACATTATTACGATCTCCTTCATTAATTTGAGAAGCATTAAAAAATCCGTGTCCAATTTTTTCGAACACGGATTTAACGGATTACACTGATTTTCACGGATTTTATTTTTGATTGGAATAATACTGTTTCTCGCCATTTGCCTGGAAACCCACATAGTCCAAATTTCTATTTTTTTTTATCCGTGTGCTATTTTTTTTGAATATGGATTTGAAAAATCAGCTAACTTTTTCCACAATCAAAAGAAAATCAACTTTAGAAGTAACGCCATAAATTTGTAAAAGAGACATTTTCCTGTTGTTCGGGATTATGGAAATCACTTCTCCTTGCAGCGAATTCAAATACTCTTCCAGTTTGTTCTGATCTTTTTCCATGTTGATCTCAAGTTTATGAACTTTGTA